>NZ_JBLRVZ010000019.1:0-85828 GCF_048159505.1 Streptomyces sp. T028 | reverse complement strand
CCCGCCGCTCGTACGCCCGTTTCCGGCTCGGATCGGTTGCCCGACCGGTCACTCGCTCCCGATGGCGGTGAGTACGTTCTGTCTGCTCGCCCTGCGGGCCGGCCACAGGGCGGCCAGCACGCCGACCAACCCCGCCAGCAGCAGGAAGAGCGCGAACCGGTCCCATGGCAGCACCAATGAGTAGCCGACGATGCGCTCCCTGACGACCTGGCCGACGGCCCCGCCCAGGAAGGCTCCGAGGCCGATCCCGATCACCGCGCCGAACAGCGAGACGGCCACGGACTCCAGCCGGATCATCCGCTTCACACCCCGCCGGTCGAGGCCGATCGCCCGCAACATCCCGATCTCCCGGCGCCGCTCGAAGACCGACATCGCGAGGGTGTTCACCACCCCCAGCACCGCAATGACGAGGGAGATCGCGAGGAGTCCGTACAGGACGTTCAGTGCGATGTCGAGGAACCCGCCGAACTCGTGCCGGATGTCCTGCCGGTCGCCCACGTTGATCGCCAGGTGCCCGGCAAGGGCACCGGCGAGCGCCTTCTCGGTCGTCCGGCCGTCCGTCATGACGTAGATCCGCTGGAGGAACCTGTCGGGCTCGTGCGGTTCCAGTACGTCCGTGGAGACGACGACGGGCGAAAGGACGACGTTGCTCTCGAAGACCGCCCCGACGGTCAGCCTGCCGTGCTTGTAGTCGTCGTACGTGACGGGCAGGGTGTCCCCGGCCCGCCATCCATGGGACCGCGCGACGCTGTCGGCGACGGCGATCCGCCCCTCGGCAAGCGTGTCCAGCGAGCCGGAGACGACCGTGAGACGCATGGATGCGAGGAAGTCCGCGGGGGTGACTCCGGAGACTTCCTGCTGACTGCCGCCGATCTCCATCGAACCCAGCTGTTCCTGCGAGACCGCTCTGACGCCCTCGACCTTTCGCAGGGCGGCGACCGCCGAAGCGTCGAGGCCGCCGCCGGTGTCCGTGGTGACCATGTAGTCGGCCTTGACGACCTCGGAGGTCATCCTGTCCACGACGTGAGAAAAGGTGACCCCGAGCACGGTCAGTGCGGTGACCAGCGTGAGTCCTATGGCCAGTGCGGAGGCGGTGGCGCCGGTGCGGCGCGGATTGCGTACGGCGTTCTGGCCCGCGAGCCTGCCCGAGACCCCGAAGCCTCGCCGCAGCAGCGGTCGTACGGACGCGATCGCGAACCGCGACAGCAACGGGATCAGCACGATGACGCCGACCAGAGTGAGGAACGCACCGAAGCCGACGAGCGCCGCACCCGCGTGGCCACCGGCCCCCGCACCCGCGACCACGGCCGTGCCGCCGATCAGCGTGATCACGGCGCCGAGGCAATTGCGCAGGAGCAGTGACTTGTCGCTCGCCGGCAGATGCGCGCTGCTCATAGCCGCGACCGGCGGG
This sequence comes from Streptomyces sp. T028, assembly GCF_048159505.1. Lineage (NCBI taxonomy): Bacteria > Bacillati > Actinomycetota > Actinomycetes > Kitasatosporales > Streptomycetaceae > Streptomyces > Streptomyces sp. T028. The sequence continues at coordinate 84,417 of NZ_JBLRVZ010000019.1, read as the reverse complement.
ATCTTCGCGGCGCGACGGGCCGGGAGCCAGGCGGCCAGCATGGTGACCAGGACACCGACCAGGACCGCGGCCAGGACGCTCGTGAACGTGACGACCAACGGCCCGTGCGTCATCCGCGGGCCGAAGACACCGATCGTGGCGCGGAGCACGGTGGCCGTGGCGACCCCGAACCCCAGGCCGACGGCGGAGGAGACGGTGCCGACCACCATCGCCTCGGCCAGCACGGACCGGGTGACCTGCTTGCGGGAGGCTCCGACGGCACGCAGCAGGGCGAGTTCTCTGGTGCGCTGGGCGGCCAGCATGGTGAAGGTGTTGGCGATCAGGAAGACGCTGACGAAGAGGGCGACGCCCGCGAAGACGAGCAGCAGCGTGTTGAGCTTGGCCGCGTCTCCCGCGGCCAGCCCGGCCTCGTAGCCCGCGAGTTGACGTCCCGTCTGGACGTCCGCGTGGTCGGGAAGCAGCTTGCCGATGGCGGCGGCCAGTTCGCTGTCCGAGACTCCGGGAGCGGCGGTGACGGTCATGGTGTGATAGATGCCCGGCCGGGAGTAGAGCCGCTCGGCCTCCGCGGTGTCGAACAGCACCAGGCTGCCGCCGTCGCCCACCGTGCCGGCCTCGGTCGTGAAGATCCCGGAGAGCTTGTACGTCTTGGCGGGCCCCGCGAGGGCGACGCGCACAGTGTCGCCGACGGCGTAGCCGCCCCTCTGCGCCGAGGCCCTGTCGAGGGCGATCTGCCCGGCCTCGGTGGGGCCGCCGCCGTCGGTGAACGTGTAGAGCCCGTCCTTGCCGTCCTTCCCCGGCGCGAAATTGGCGCCGAAGTTGGAATTGTCGGTCCCGAGGAGCCGGCCGTCCTTGCCGACGACGGAAGTGAGGCCGCCGACCCGTCCGACGGCGTCCGCGACTCCGTCGAGCCGGGCGATCTCGTCGAACAACTTCCGGTCGAGGCCGGGATCCTTCCCTGAGGCGTCGGCATAGGAACGGACCTCGACGTCCACATGCGCGTAGCTTCTGGCCGCCTGAGCGCGGGAGGCGGCTGCGAGGCTGTCGGTGAAGACCAGGGTGCCCGAGACGAACGCGACGCCGAGCACGACGGCGAGCATGGTCATCAGCAGTCTGGCCTTGTGCGCAAGAACGTTGCGCACGGCTGTGCGGTACATGGTGATGGTGTCCTGGTGAGGTGGGAGAGGGGCCGGAGAGCTGGAGACGTGTGCCGTTCAGCTCGTACGGAACACGTCGCCGAACGCCTTCATGCGATCGAGGACGCCAACCGCGGTGGGCTCGTACATCTCGTCGACGATCCGCCCGTCGGCGAGGAAGACGACCCGGTCCGCGTAGGCGGCGGCAACGGGATCGTGGGTGACCATGACCACGGTCTGGCCCATCTCCCGCACGGAATCACGCAAGAAGCCGAGCACCTCGGCACCCGACTGCGAGTCCAGGTTCCCGGTCGGCTCGTCCGCGAAGACGATGTCCGGCCTGCCGGCGAGCGCGCGGGCGACGGCGACCCGCTGCTGCTGGCCGCCGGAGAGCTGGGCGGGGCGGTGGCCGAGCCGGCGGGGCAGACCGGTCATCTGTATGACGGTGTCCAGCCACTGCTGGTGCGGCGTGCGCCCCGCGATGTCCATGGGGAGCGTGATGTTCTCCAGCGCGGTGAGCGTCGGCAGCAGGTTGAACGCCTGGAAGATGAAACCGATCCTGTCCCGGCGCAGTGCGGTGAGCTGTCGGTCGTTCAGGGACCCGAGCTCGATATCGCCGACACGCACCGAGCCGGAGGAGAAACCGTCGAGACCGGCGACGCAGTGCATCAGTGTGGACTTGCCGGACCCGGAGGGGCCCATGATCGCGGTGAGTTGGGACTGCCCGAAGTCGACGGAGACCCGGTCGAGGGCGACGACCCGGGTTTCGCCGTGGCCGTAGACCTTGGAGAGTTCGATGGCGCGGGCGGCCACGGTGGTGTGAGGGCGGGGGCCGACGGGCGCGGCGGTGGTCACGGGCACGACTCCGATCGAGAGTACGGACAGCGCTGATACGGGGCATGTGGCCCCGTACCTGGCTGGGAACCCCTCCATCGTCCGGTTCGTACCGCCTCAGCGGATCAGCCGAATTACCGACCACCTGGGTCTGATGCCCGAGCCGGTCGCGTCAGTCTCGGGTATGCCATCGCGTCACCCCCGCGCCGTACCTCCGCATCGTGCCGGGCGCGATGGGACCGGCCCGCGAGTGGTCAGGCTTCCAGGATGCGCTCGAGGTAGTCGAGGTCCTGCCGGATCAGGGCCAGCGCCGCCTTGGGCCCGGCGCCCTCAGGTGTCCGGTCCGCCGACCTCATCACCATGGCCACCGCCAGATCGGCGACATGTCCGGCTGCTTCGGCATCCGTGAAGTGATGGTCGCCGGGATGGTGCCACCATGCGACCCAGTTGCACATTCCGGCCACGGCCAGCGCGGTCGCCCGGGCATCGACGGGCCGGAACTGGCCCTTGATGATGCCTTCTTCGATCACGCGCATGAGACCCAGCATGGCGGCCCGCATACCGGCGCGGTGGGCCTTGGCGGCCTCCGGCGGCAGATCGGCCTCGGAGCGCAACAGCAGTTGGAAGCGCTTGGGCTGGCTGGCCCGCTGGAACGCGATGAGGTGGGCGATCTCGCGCAGCCTGACGGCCGGGTCGACGGTTTCGTCGGCGGCCAGAGCCTCGATCTCCGCCGCGGGCCCCTCCGTCATCTGTGCCACGAGCTTGGCGAGCAGGTCCTCCTTGCTCTTCACGTAGTAGTAGAGGGCAGGGCGCGTGATGCCCATGGCCTCGGCGATGTCTCCCAGGTTGGTACCGGAGAATCCGCGCTCGGCGAAGAGCAGGGACGCCTGCTCGAAGATCTCGTTCTCGACGAGTTCCCGCCGGGCCGTCGGCCGCTTGGCGGTGTCCCCCGTGGCCTTCGGTTTCGTGGGGCGACGTCCCGCGGCCCGCTTGACCGTCCCCCCGCTCGTCCCCTCCGGCCTGGTGCCTGTTCCAGCATCTCGCGAGCGTTCCGTCATGGCCCCGATAGTAGCCCCGGGGAACGCGCTGACGACGCGTCCTCCGGTGCGGAAGGCCGTGGTGGGCGCCGGTGTCGGGCAGTCCGGCCGCGCGCCGCGGGCAGTTCGGCGTGCGGTGCGTGCCCGCGATGGTGGGGCCGTCGGGGACCAGAACCACGCAGCCGACCCCGGCGGGGTGGGCCGGACATGCGTCAGCGCGGCCGTCCGTCTCCGCTCATCCGCGCCGGATACCGGCGACCAGCCGATCCCAGTTGCCGGCCGTCGTGTGTCCGCGCTCGGCCAGCAGGCGGTACAGCGCCCCGAGAGGATCGTCCGCGTTGGCCTCCCTGAACGACTGGGTCGTGAAGTGTTCTTCCAGGGCGGAGCCGCTGCGGCTCCGCCGTGTCACGCCCAGCCTACGGTCAAACGGATAAAATTAACCGTTCGGAGGATGTTGTCCGATCTCCGGAGCCGGATCCCCCTGGACTGGTTGCGTGACGGTGGATTCGGGCTCAGGGGCACGCAGTGACGTCCGGCGCAACCGGCGCCTGCTGTTGGACGCCGCGCGGGAGATGTTCACCACCTCCCAGCAGGCGCCGCTCTACGAGGTCGCTCGCCGCGCCGGCGTAGGGCAGGCGACGCTCTACCGCCACTTCCCCCATCGCGGCGCCCTGGCTGAGGCACTGATCCAGGAGGAAGTGGATCGGCTGCGCGATGTGACCGCCGGGCGGGAGGACACCCCCGAACCCTTCGAGGCCCTGCTGACCGCCATGGCCGACGGCCAGGTACGGCTCCACCACCTGGCCGACGTCGTCCGGGAGAGCCGCGACGGAGATGCAGCTTTTGTCCGGGTGCGGCAACAGGCCGCTGACGTCTTCCAACGCCCACTGGCGGCAGCCCAACGCGCAGGCCAGGTGCGGCCTGAAGTCACCACAGAGGACCTGCTGCTCATCCCTCGCATGCTCGACGGTGCACTGCACCACGCGAGGGACGCAGGAGACCGGGCCCTCGTCGCCGAGCGCTGCCTCATGCTGCTCCGCCTCGGCTACGCCGAACGTCAAGGTCAGTGAGGGGGAGAGGGTGGTGACCGGGCGGCGTGGTGTCGTCCGACGCTACTCGGCCCCTTTACCCGCCCTGCCCTGGCGAAGCGGCTCAAGCGATGGGCCAGGCAAAGTACGGCTCCATCCCGCCTTCGCCGCCCAGCACCTCCGAGAGGCCCTGGCCCGCGACCACCGCACGGCCCGGTGCCGCTCTTCGCACCAGCATCCTCACCACGATCCGAGCCCCCAGCGAATATCCCGCGAGGTCGTATTCGTCCAGTCCGAGGCCAGGATGGAGCAGGCGCACGGTCCACGTAAGCGTCGTAGGCGTTGAACCAGTCGCCCACGGTGACTCCTTCGGGGGCGTCGTGCGTTCAGCCGTCGCTGTCGGCGGGTTCGTCCTCGCTGTGGGAAATCCGCCACAGGAGAACGGCGACGGCGGCGCGTTGACGTCCGCCGGGCTTGGTGACCGTGTAGCCGGGCCGGTCGACACCCGCCGTCGTACGCGGGACGAGTTGGTGCCGGTCGCCCACCAGGGCTTCCCCGAATCATCGGCCTGGGTGGTGTCGCCACCGCCCACGCCGATGGACCTCGTGGGCCTGGAGAGCGCCGAGGGGACAGCCGTCGCCGAAGCGCGCTTCGCGCACGGGGGTGGCGCCCAGGCCGGGATACGGCTTCCTCGGATCGGCGGTCCTCGACGATCCCTCCGATCCCGGCGGCACCAGCTGGGCCCGCGCCCTGGGTCAGCTCCGCGACCACCTGCTCGTCAACCGCCCGTCCGCAGGAGTTCCTTCGCGATGTGCGGCTGGGGCACGGGCGTCATGTCGCCTGTGCCGACCTGGCCGAGTCGCGGAACGACCTGAGCACGTGCCGCACCATCTGACCGGCGGTATTGGCGCGGAGGAATCCCGAGATTCCGCCGTAGGTGAGTTCGAGCACGATTCCGCCCATGTCGAGGGCGCTGATTCTCCCGTCGCGTCCCAGGGCGAGTTTATCGAGCAGAAGTCTTCCGATTTCTTCCCACTGGCTCACGAAGAGCTGCCGCTGCCGCATTCCCAGATTTCCGTCACGCCGTGCACGCCGCAGGAATTCGATGGCGATGATTCCCCATTTCTGTTCCGCCGTACGCGTGTCGGACCAATGGGCCACGATTTCGATGACGGCGTCCGGATCGGTGACCTCGCGCAGCAATTCGGAGAGCTCTTCGACGTCGTGCCCCGCGTTCCCCTCCAGGAGTTGCATCAGTACGTCCTGTTTGGAGGAGAAGTTCGAGTAGAAGGCCCCTTTCGAGAAGCCTGCCTCGTCCGCGATGCGTTCGACCGAGGCACCCTCGTAGCCCTCCCGTGCGACCACGTCCCGCGCTGCGTTCAGGAGCTTTTCCCGCGTGAGCGCCTGGCTCTGCTCTCGCGTCAGCCTCGCCATGATGATGCTCTCCCCACTCGATTCGCCGCACATGGCGGAACCGCCCGGTGTTGAACCGCGTGCAAGTGTACCGTCCCGAAAGTTGGACGCGGGCTGGTGAATGCCTGTCGACAGTTGTCTTCACCAGCCCGGCCAATCAGGGCGGATCAGTCGGCAATTCCGTTCTGGGAGACATTGAGGACAGGACCCTGGGGCAGCCAACTGGTGCCGTTGAACTCGTGGAGCTGGTATTCGTGCACCAGCCGGCCGTCCGCTTCTCCGGTCAGGTGCGCTCCCTCGATGAGGAGCGGGTCCTGGACCTTGGACAGGGAGTCCCAGGCGGAGAGGAAGCCGCTGCTGGTGACTTCCTTGGCGTCCTTGAGGGCGGAGACGACGGCCGCGGCAAGTCCGTACCCGGTCAGCGCGAACGACTGGTTCGCGTCCGCCTCGGGCGCGTACTTCGCCATGTCTGCGCGGTACTGCACCAGCGCCTTCTCGTTGTGCACCGCGGGGTTCTGCGGGTCCTTGAACCACTGGTAGGAGAGGGCGCCCTTGACGTTGGCCGCGCCGGCGGGCTTGACCGTGCTGGCGAAGTCCGCGTACGGGCTGCCGATGAAGACCTGGGGGTGGTAGTCGATCTGGCCCATGTAGGAGAGCAGCGCGCCCAGGGTCGGCGGGCCGAGGGTGACGACCAGGGTGTCGACCTTGGCCGCCTTGAGCTCGGTGACCTGAGAGGCGACGTCTCCCTGGCCGGGCGGGAGTCTGAGCGCCTTGACCGGCTTGACGCCGGCCTTGGCGAGCCCTGCGAGCTGGCTGTCGGCGAGTTCGTTGTTGAAGCCCATGAAACCGACGACGGCCTTGGGGGTCTCCTCCTTGATGTAGCGGCCCTGGAGTTCGCCCTCCCAGGAGATGTCGGGCACGAACGCGCGGGAGTCGGGGAACTTCTTCACGTCGCTCAGCACGGTCTCGCCGCCCTGCACGATCTGGGCCACGCCCGCCGTGTTGAGCTGGGGCCGGGCCGCGACCGCGATGCCGCCGAAGTTGATGACGACCGTCGCGTGGTCCTTCTGGACGAACTCGGTGTTGTTGGAGACGAGTCGGGAGGGGTCGAAGGCGTCGTCCTTCACCTTGAAGTCGATCTTCCGTCCGTTGACGCCGCCGGCGGCGTTGACCGCCTTGAAGTAGGCGGCTGCCCCGTCCGCCGAGACGCCCGCGGACGACAGGACTCCGCTGAGCGGGTAGCTGGCGCGGATCACGATGTCGCTGTTGTCGGTCTGCGATCCGGCCGAGCGTCCGGAGCAGGCGGTCGCCGTGGCGGCGGCCACGGCCACGAGGGCGACCAGCTTCGTCGGGTAGTTCCTCATCGAACTTCCTTTTCTACGGGGAGGTGAGCGGGTGCGGAGGGTGAGTCGGTGGTGCGCGCGACGCGGGCCAGGAGGAGGGTGAAGCCGCCGGCCAGTCCGGTGGGCGCGAGGATCAGACAGAGGACGAGTCCGCAGGCGTAGACGAGTTGGGCCCAGTTGCCCGAGGAGTCGCCGCTGACGACGTTCTCGGCGGCGGTGGGCAGGTAGACCACGATCGCCGCGCCGACGAGTGCGCCCGCCCAGGTGCGGCTGCCGCCGACGACACTGGCCGCGAGCAGGGTGATGGAGAGGGTGATCTGGTAGCTGTCCGGTACCGCGATGGCGAGGGCGAGGGCGTAGAGCGCGCCGCCGATTCCCGCGACGGCCGCGCTGACGGCGAAGGCGGTGAGCTTGACACGGGTGACGTTCACCCCGTTCGCCGCGGCGAGCAGGGGGCTGGTGCGCACTGCGGCGAGGGCCCTGCCGCTCGTTCCCGTCACCAGGTTGCGCAGCAGGAGGAGGGTCAGGGCGAGGACGAGGAGGCAGACGAGGAATCCGAACTGCGCCGGGGTGAGCCCCGTGCCCGCGGGCGGCTGGATGCCGGGGTGGGCCAGCGAGAGGCCGAACGTGCCGCCCGTCGTGGACTTCATGCGGATGATCACGAGCGGGAAGACCGCGGCCACGGCGATCGTGAGCAGGCCGAGGTTGGCGCCGCCCATTCTCAGGGCCAGGCCGCCGATCAGCAGGCCGAACACGAGGCACAGGGCGCCGGCCAGGAGGACGGCGGGTACCCAGGGCCAGCCGCTCTTGGTGACGGCGACGAGAGCGGCGTATCCGCCGAGGCCGAAGACGGCGCCGTGGCCGACGCTGATCTGGCCGGAGTGTCCCAGGAGGAGGTTGAGCCCGGCCACGGCCATGGCGATGGTGAGGACCCGGGAGAGGTCGAGGAGGTCGTAGTCCGAGACAAGGAAGGGGATGACCAGGCCGACGGCCAGGGCGGCGGTCCAGCCGCCGGGGACGGCGAGGCGGCGCAGTGTGTTCATACCCGCACCGTCCTGGTCCTGCCGAAGAGCCCGGTCGGCTTGAGGGTCACAACGGCGGCGGTGAGCAGGAACGGGGCGACGACGGCGAGGTCTCCGTCGAGGCCGGGCACATACCGGCCGGCCAGCCCGTTCGTGATGCCGACGAGCACCCCGCCGACCACCGCTCCCACCCGGCTCGCCAGGCCGCCGAGCGTTCCGGCGGCCAGCGCCAGCAGCAGGGGGAAGGTCATCATCCCTGGCGAGAGGGTCAGGACGGGCGCGGCGACGATGGCCGCGAAGGCGCCGACCGCCGCGGCGATCGCCCAGCCGATCATGAGCCACAGGCCCTGGTGCTGGCCGAGAACGGTGGCGGAGGCCGGGTTCTGCGCCACAGCGCGCAGGCGCAGTCCGACCCCGGTCCGGTTGAACAGGGCCGCGGTGGCCGCCATGACGGCGAGCAGCATGACCAGTGATCCCACCTGCTGCACGGTCATCCGCAGACCGGCGAACTCGATCAGCCCCTTGCCGAAGGGGCTGGGGAACGTTCGCGGGTCGGTCGTCCACACGATCGCCATGAGCGCGTTCAGCCCGAGGAGCAGGGCGACGCTGAGGGTGAGCAGGGGAAGCTCCCCCGCGCCCTCGACGCGCCGGACCAGCACCCGCTCGATGAGCGCTCCGCCCGCCGCGGACAGGACGACCACCACGGGAACCGCGCCCCAGAAGGGCAGTCCCGTGTTGAGGAGGACCAGCGTGAGGAAGGCGGACAGCGTCGCCATCTCGCCCTGGGCGAAGTTGAGCATGCCCGTGCCCTGGAAGACGACGCTGAGCGCGAGGGCGAGGATGCCGTACACCAGCCCTGAACTCAGCCCGTCCAGCACCTGTTGGAACAGTTCGGTCACTTCTTGACTCCGATCGCTTCCGCGCCGCCGTCCGTCTCGCCGAGGTACGCGCGCTTGATCACGTCGCCGTCGCGGAACTCCCCCACGGGTCCGGCGGCGGCGACGCGTCCGCCCGCGAGGACGATCACCCGGTCGGCGATGTCGAGAGAGAGCCGTGCGTTCTGCTCCGCGATCAGCAGCGAGGTCGACCACTCGCCCCTGATCCGGGCCAGTGCCTCGAAGAGCTGCCGGGTGAGCAGCGGCGCGAGGCCGAGGGACGGCTCGTCGATGAGCAGCAGGCGTGGGCGGGCCATCAGGGCACGTCCGATCGCGAGCATCTGCTGCTGACCGCCCGAGAGCAGGCCCGCGGCACGCCCGCGCATCTCGGCCAGCACCGGGAAGGTGTCGTAGACGAGGGCGAAGTCCTCGCGGACGAGGGCCCGTTGGTCACGGGGACGGGCCAGGCCGCCGAGGCGGAGGTTCTCCTCCACGGTCAGGTCGACGAACGTGCCGCGCCCTTCGGGCACATGACCGACACCGGCGCGGGCCGTGCGGGCGCCGCTCCAGCCGGCGATGTCGTCGGCGCCGTACTCGATGGCTCCCCGTGTCGACACCAGGCGGGAGACGGCCCGCAGCAGGGTCGTCTTGCCGGCCCCGTTGGGACCGAGGAGGACGACGATCTCGCCGTCCGACACGGCGATGTCGATCCCGTGCAGGACCTCGACGGAGCCGTAGCGCGCGACGAGCCGCCGCGTCCGAAGCAGCGTGGTGCTCACACTCCCACCTCCGACCAGTCGTCGCCCAGGTAGGCGGCGATCACCCGTTCGTCGGCCGCCACCTCGGCGGGGGCCCCGGCCACGAGGAGCCGGCCCGCGTCCAGGACGACCACATGACGCGAGACCCGCATCACCAGGCCCACGTCGTGCTCGACGAGGACGCAGGTCATCCCGGTGTCCGCCGCGAACGCCCGCACGTCGCCGAGCAGTTCGGACGCCTCGTCGGCGCCGAGACCGGCCGCGGGTTCGTCGAGCAGCAACAGCCGCGGCTCGGCGATCAGAGCGCGGGCCACCTCGACCCGGCGACGGTCGCCGTGCGGGAGGCTGTCGACGCGGTGGTCCTGGGACCGGTCCAGGCCGAGGCGGCCCAGCAGTTCGGAGGCCCGGGCGCGCATCGCCCGCTCGGCCCGTGCCACCGCGGGCGGCCTCAGGATCGCGCCCAGCAGGCCCCCTTCCATCCGGGAGTGGGCGCCGAGCAGGACGTTGTCGAGGGCGCTGAGCTCGGGTACCAGCAGCGGAGTCTGGAAGGTGCGCGCGATGCCCAGGGCCGCGCGGCGGTCGGCGTGCAGCCGGCTCAGGTCGCGTCCTTCCAGTTCGACCCTGCCGGTGTGCCGGGCGACCCCGCTGATGCAGTTGAACAGCGTGGTCTTCCCGGCTCCGTTGGGCCCGATCACGGCCGAGACGCCGCCCGCCGGGATCGAGAAGGAGACGTCCTGGAGTGCCTGCACACCCTGGAAGCTCACTCCGAGTGCGTCGACACGCAGTGCCGTGTCGTGTGTCGCATCGGCCATCGGGTGACACCGTCCTGTTCTGCGTGAGGTGATGCGTGGGAGGGGGGCGAGTCATGCGCTGTCGCGGGCGCCCCGGTAGGACGCCGGCCAGATGCCGTGGCGGCCGGGCGCGAGGATGCCGTCCGGATCGACGGCGTCCTTGATCTTCTGCACGAACCGTTGATAGGCGTGGCCGTTGAAGGAGTACTGGTCGGCGGCGAGGTCCATGCACTCCAGGTGGGGGCGGGACTCTCCGTAGCCGAGTGCGCCGGCCGCGGCGACCAGCTGTTTCGCGAGGTCGAAGGCTCCCCGTGCGTCCGACGGATCCGTCCTGTCGTAGCGGATGCCGATGATCACCACGCACGAGCGCTCTCCGGTGACCACGACGGTGGCGCCGAAGTTCGCACCCGCGTCGAGCACCAGCGAACGGGCCGCCTCGACCATGCTCCGCACCTGGGGGCCGTGCAGCGGTACGACGGGTGCGACGTCGATGTGGGCGACGTGGTCCGGGGTGCTCTCGATCGCCTTGAGGGTCGGGATGCCGATCATGATCTGGTCGGCGGACATGACGATCTCGTCGTACTCGTCGGGCTCGTACAGCCGGCGGGCCTCGACCCGGCCGCTGGGGATCTTGGCCCAGGCCTCCTTGATGCGTCTCAGCTTGGCCCGCACGATCTCGTTGTCGCCCCACACGGCTGCCCGCGCGGCCCACGCGCCGACCGCGGTGCGCTCGCCGATCTCCCGTATTTCGGTGGCGGTGAGTTGATGGGAGGCGGTCACGGGGAGATCGCGCAGCATGTGGGAGGCGCGCAGGGTGGAGAACAGCGCGGGGGCGCCCTCCAGGTGTCCCGCGAGCCGCAGTTCCCGCAGGGTGTCCACCGCGGCCTCGAGGTCGGCGTCCTCGCCGATCGACAGCATCACCGGGGCGTAGGCCTCGGGCAGACGCTTGAGCCAGACGCCCATCCTGGTGACGATGCCGAGGTTGGACTGGACGAACAGCCGGTCCAGCGACGGTCCCAGGTTCCGCTTGTACACGTGCCACGCGTGGCCGTCCGGGAGCGCTCCGGCTCCGGTGCGCAGCAGGTCGCCGTCCGGGAGGACGACTTCGAGCCCGGTGGGGAGCATGTAGTCGGCGCCGTAGTGCTGGTAGGTGTGGCCGGCGTCCATCGAGTTGCCGACGATCGAGCCCCAGCCCAGGTCGGGGCAGGGGGTGAGCAGCCGGTGGCCGCCCGCCCGTACGGCGTGGTACAGGTCGAACCAGGTCACACCCGGCTCGACCACCGCGTACGCCAGCTCCTCGTTGATCTCCAGGACACGGTTCATCTTCTGGAACCCGATCTGGATCGAGCCGCGCACCCGCGGTGACGCTCCCCCGTGGCCGAGGTTGCGGCCCTGGCTGTGCGGCCACACGGGGACCCCGTACCTGCCCGCCAGGCGGACGATCTCCCGCACCTGCGCCGTGGAGGTGGGTTGCACGACCGCCGAGGCGGCGTACGTCTCGTCGCCGGGGATCCAGTAGGCGTCCTTGAACTCGTCGACCTTCGTTCGCTCGACGTGGAGGGAGTCGTCACCGACGACCGCCGCCAGCTCACGGACCAACTCGTCCGGGAGGGTGGGCAGATGCGTCGTCGCATCGGTCATCGTCATCTCTTTCCGGGGAGTGACTGAGCAGGAGCGTCCATTCACCGACTCTTCAGATACCAGTCGGTCTTCGAGTTCCGGACCGTATGTCTCACCTCGGCGGCTGTCAACGGATCGAACAAGAGATCTTGAAACACCTGAAGACCCGACGCTTTGCGTGCCATGAAGCTCGAGCACTTACCGGCGTCCAACGTATTGACATCACACCGAGAGCACTCAAATACTCATTGGAATCCGAAGTCAGACTCGAATCCGGATTGGATCGGCCCGTGATGTCTGCGCTGGAACTCAATGGCGAGAACCTGTACCGGGACCCCTATCCCGTCTACGCCCGCCTGCGTGAGGAAGCCCCCGTGGCCTTCTTCGAAGGCACCCATGAATATCTGGTCACCCGTTTCGAGGACTGCCGCGCGGTGGGAGCCAACGACCGCGTGTTCGGCCCGTCCGGCAGCCCCGACAGGCCCGAGGCCCGGGTGATGGGCATGCCGAACGTGCTGTCCATGACGGGCGAGGACCATCAGCTGCTCCGCCTGGGCATCGACGAGAACCTCACCCTGGAACGGGTCAGGGGTTACGTCGAGGCCCTGACCCGTCCGGTCGTCGAGCGGTGTCTCGCCGAGCTGGCGCCACGCGGGTCGGCGAACCTGACCGCCGACCTCTTCGAACCCATCTCGGTGCGCTGCGTCGGCGACGTCATCGGACTCACGGACACCGCCAACGAGACGCTGGTCGAGTGGTTCCACGCGATGAGCGCCGGCCTGCAGAACGTGGGTGACGACCCGGCCGTATGGCAGCGGCTCGACCGGGCGCTGGCCGAGATCGACGCCCAACTCGGCGCGCTCTACGAGCGGGTGGCCGCCAAGCCCGACCACACCCTGATGAGCCACGTGGTGCACGGCGGCCTGCCCGAGGGCGAGATGCGCGCCTTCGCCGAGGTGCTGCCCACCATGAAGGTGATCATCCTCGGCGGTCTGCAGGAACCCGGCCACGCCGCCGCGAACGCCTGCGCGGGACTGCTGCTCAACCCGGAGCAGGCGCGGGTGGTCGCCGACGCCCCGCAGGAGCACTCCCTGCGCGCCTTCGACGAGGGTCTGCGCTGGATCGCCCCCATCGGCGTCACCCCGCGCGTCGCCACCGAAGACGTCGTCGTGGCCGGTACGACCATCCCGGCGGGCTCCTCGGTCGCCATCGTCATGGCGTCGGCCAACCGGGATCCGAGCCGCTTCGATGACCCGGACCGGTTCGACATGTTCCGCAAGAAGCGGCCGCACCTCTCCTTCGGCTTCCGGCCGCACTTCTGCTCGGGCCACGCCCTGTCCCGGGCGATGGGGACGATCGCCCTGGAGGAGGCCTTCATCCGGCTGCCCAACCTGCGACTCGGCGACAGTGGCGAGGTGGCGGCCAAGGGCTGGCGTTTCCGCGGGGTCACGGACCTGCCCGCCGTCTGGGACGCGTGAGATGGGAACCACGACGGGCCTGGCCATCGACTGCCACGGCCACTTCACGACCGAACCGCCGGAGTTCCGTGCCTTCCGCGCCGCCCAGGTGGACTTCGCCGAGGGGCGATCGCAGGACCGCCCGGGCTACGCCGGGGTCGACGACGCCGCCCTGACCGCGATCATCACGGACAACCAGCTGCGAATGCAGCGCGAGCGGGGCTCGGACCTCACCCTCCTGTCGCCCCGCGCTTCGGGCATGGGACACCACGTCCCGGGTCAGGACATCGCGACGGAGTGGGCCCGGCTGTCGAACGACACCGTACGACGCGTCTGCGAGCTGTTCCCGAGGAACTTCGCCGCCGTGTGCCAGCTGCCCCAGACGGTCGACGGCGGCCTCGCGCCCGTCGTCGCCGAGTTGGAGCGCTGTGCGGGGGTCGGCTTCGTGGGGTGCAACATCAACCCCGATCCCTCCGGGGGAAGTTGGTCGGCGCCTCCCCTGTATGACCCCTGGTGGGATCCTCTATGGGAGGCGATGACCCGCCTGGACATGCCCGGCATGATCCACGTGTCGGGTTCCTGCTCCCCCGCCCTGCACACGACCGGCGCCCACTACATCGCCGCGGACACCGTCGTCTTCATGCAGTTGCTGGAGGGCGACCTCTTCGAACGGCACCCGGACCTGCGGCTGATCATCCCGCACGGCGGCGGCGCCGCTCCTTACCACTGGGGCCGCTACCGGGGCCTGTCCATCGCCCTCGGCAAACCACCGCTGTCCGAACACCTCATGCGCAACCTGTACTTCGACACCTGCGTGTACCACCAGGCCGGCATCGACACCCTGTTCCGAGTCGTCGATCCACAGAACCTGCTCTTCGGGTCCGAACTCCTGGGCGCCGTCAAGGCCGTGGACCCGGAGACGGGCCACCCCTTCGACGACACCAAGCGCTACATCGACGCGCTCGGCCTCGACGACAAGTCCCGCCATGCCGTCCTGGAAGGAAACGCCCGGCGGGTCTACCCCCGGCTCGACGCGCTGCTCACCGCGCAAGGGCGCTGAACCTCACGCACACCCCGAACTGGAGTCCCCTCCTATGACTTCCGACCTGACACCCGTCCGTTTCGCCGGCGGCGCCCAGGGCTTCAACTGGCTCCCCGTGTTCGTCGCCGACGAACTGGGTCTGTTCCGCAAGCACGGGCTGGAGATCGAGTACCAGCGACTCGGCTCCGTCGACAAGGCCACGTCGGCCGTACGCGACGGCACCGCCGACCTGGCGATCACCCCGCCCGAGGGCGCGGTCGCCGACCACGTCGCAGGCGGCGCCCTGCGCATCGTCGCCGCCAACTCGCTGCGGCTTCCCATGTCGCTGGTCGCCCGTCCCGAGGTCGGTTCCGTCGCCGAGCTGCGCGGAAAGCGGATCGGGACCTCCTCCCTCACCGAGGGAACGGCGCTCTACACGCAGATCATGCTGCAGAGGGAGGGGCTGTCCTATCCCGGTGACTACGAGTTCGTCCTCGCCGGTGTGCACACGACCCGGTGGGCGGCGCTGCAGAAGGACGAGATCGACTGCGCGCCCCAGCCCGCGCCGTGGAACTTCCTCGCCGAGCGCGAGGGGTACCGCCTGATCGGCGAGGTGAACGACGCGCTCCCCGAAGTCGTCTTCGCGGCGGTCATCGGCAGGAACGACTGGACGGCCCGCAACCGTGACACCGTCGAACGGCTGATCACCGCGCTGGCCGAGGCACACGACATCGTCAACGACCCCACGCAGGACGGCATCACGCTGCCGATCTACCAGCGGATCACCACGCCGGACGCCCCGGACCTGGCGGCCCGGGGGCTGTCGTACACACGGGACATGGGCATGTGGCCGGCGGGGCTGGCCGTCTCGCCCAAGGCCTGGGAGACCACGACGGACCTCATGGTCCGTGCCGGGCTGCTCGCCCCGGAGCGGCTCGCCGACGCGGCCGGGGCGCTCGACACCAGTTTCGTCCGGGGTGCCTGACCATGGCCCGGATCGTGACCACGGTCGAACGCGCCGACGCGGCGACCTGTGCCGGCTTCGCTGAACTCGGCGTGGCGACCACGCACGAGGCGCAGCACCGCACCGGGCTCCTCGACCACCGCCTGCGGCCGCGCCAGTCGGGGCGGGTCGTCGCGGGCCCGGCGCTCACCTGCGAGGTGCCGCCCGGGGACAACTGGATGATCCACGCGGCCCTGGAACAGGCCCGGCCGGGCGACATCCTCGTGGTCAGCCCGACCTCACCCTGCGACGACGGCTACTTCGGCGACCTGCTCGCCACGTCGGCGCGGGCGCGAGGCCTGCGCGGGCTCGTGATCGACGCCGGAGTGCGCGATGTCGCGGAACTGCGCGCCATGGAGTTCCCCGTCTGGAGCAAGACGGTCAGCGCCCAGGGATGCGTCAAGGAGACCCTCGCCGACGTCCAGGTCCCCCTGGTCTGCGGCGGCGCCCTGATCAGGCCCGGCGATGTGATCGTCGCGGACGACGACGGGGTGTGCGTGGTCGCGCGCGAGTCCGCCGCCGAGGTGCTCGAGGCGGCCCGCCGCCGGGCGGCGATGGAGGAGGAGAAGCGGGGGCTCTACGCCGCCGGCCGGCTCAGCCTCGACGTCAACTCGATGCGCGCCCGCCTCCAGGAGAAGGGCCTGACCTATGAATGAGACCGCCGAAACCCGGGTCCCACGGCGTGTGGTGACCGCGGTCAGGGACGGCAAGTCGGTCTTCGTCTCCGACGGGCCCGTCCCCAACGTCCACCATTACGCCTCGATCCCCGGGATGACGACCTCGGTCGTCTACGCCACCGCGGCGCCCCCCGCGCTGCCGCAGGACGAGGGCGAGACCGCCCCGCCCCGGCTGCGCATCCCCCCGGCCCCGGGTGAGACCCGCCTGATGATCGTCACCTTCCCGCCCGACACCGTTATGGGCGGCCCGGAGTTCGACCCGGCCGCCGCGGACGCCGAGCAGCGGGAGTTCATCCCCGGCCTGGCCGAGCGGTTCGAACCGGACGCGCCCGGCATGCACCGGACCGACACACTCGACTACGACATCGTCCTCGACGGCGAGATCTGGCTCGAACTGGACGACGGGGCGACCACGCACCTGCGCCAGGGCGACGTGGTCGTGCAGGGCGGGACCCGGCACGCGTGGCGGAACAAGGGCGACAGGACCGCGACGATGTGCTTCGTCCTGATCGGCGGTGCGCCGCGATGACCGGTGAGCACTACGACTGCCTGATCGTCGGCGCCGGGCATGCGGGAGCGCAGACGGCGATCTCCCTGAGGCAGTCCGGGTTCGAGGGGAGCGTTTGCCTGCTCGGCAGCGAGCCGGTGGCACCGTACGAGCGTCCCGCATTGTCGAAGGAGTACCTGGCCGGCAAGAAGGACTTCGCCCAACTCCTGCTCCGCCCGGACGAGTTCTGGCCCGAGCACGAGGTCACTCTCTCCCCCGGCCGGCGGGTGACCGCCGTCGACGCCGAGGCGCACACCGTCACCTGCGACGACGGCACCACGATCGGCTACGGCAGCCTGGTCTGGTGCGCCGGAGGCACTCCGCGCAGGCTGCGCTGCCCCGGACACGACCTGAGCGGCATACACGCGATCCGCGACAAGGCGGACTGCGACCGGCTGGTCGCGGCCCTGCCGCACAGTCACCGCATCGTGGTGATCGGTGGCGGTTACGTCGGTCTTGAGGCCGCCGCCGTACTCAGCGAACTGGGCAAGGAGGTCGTGGTGATCGAGGCGCTGGACCGCGTCCTCGCCCGCGTCGCCGCGGAACCCCTCTCCCGTTTCTACGAGGCCGAACACCGCGCCAAGGGCGTGGAGTTGCGCCTCGGGACGGCGGTCGCCGAAATCGTGGGCAGGGACGGCGCGGTGAGCGGGGTGCGTCTCACGGACGGCTTGGTGGTCCCCGCCGACCAGGTGATCGTGGGCATCGGAATCGAACCTGCGGTCGAACCGCTCCTGTCGGCGGGAGCGGAGGCGGCACCCGGCACGCTGGGCGTCCTGGTGGACGACCTGTGCCGCACGTCGCTCGCGGACGTCTACGCCGCCGGCGACTGCGCGGTGGTGCGGGGCGGCCCCGGCATCCGTATCGAGTCCCGGCAGAACGCCGCCGAGCAGGCGGACACCGCGGCGAAGGCGATCAGCGGCCGGCCCGAACCCCTGCGCCTGATCCCGCTGTTCTGGTCGAACCAGTACGACCTGCGCCTGCAGACCGTCGGCCTGAGCCACGGCCACGACCGGACCGTCCTGCGCGGCGACCCCGGCACCAGGAGCTTCACGCTCGTCTACCTCAAGGACGGCGCGATCATCGCCCTGGACTGCGTCAACACGGCCCGGGACTACCTGCAGGGCCGTCGGCTCGTGGCGGCCGGCAGCCGGGTGGACCCCGCGCTGCTGGCCGATGCGCACACTCCCCTCAAAGACCTGGCCCAGTCGGCCTGATCCCGCCCCCGAAGGAACCAGAAACATGCAGATCACAGTCACTACGCGGGACGGCGCGTCGCACCCGGTCGAAGCGCGCACGGGCCTGTCCCTCATGCAGAACATCCGCAATGCCGGGGTCGACGAACTGGAGGCGATCTGCGGCGGCTCGCTCTCCTGCGCGACCTGCCACGTCTACGTCGACAGCCTGCCACCCGGCGCCGAGCTCTCCCCCAAGTCGCCGGACGAGGAGGACCTCCTCGACGCCTGTGACGACCTCGCGGAGAACTCGCGCCTGTCCTGCCAACTCGTCTTCGGCCCCGCCCTCGACGGGATGCGCGTGACGATCGCGCCCGAGTACTGATCGCACACGAGCCGGAGAGAGATGATGACCGAACTGATGCGCGCCGCGCGGCTGCACGCCGTGGGCGAGAAGATGCAGATCGAGAACGTAGCGCGGCCGACCGCGACCGGCACGGACGTCGTGGTGGCCGTCAAGGGCTGCGGCATGGTGCCGAACCTGGCCAACGTGCTCGCCAACTGGCAGACGTGGTACCCCCAGATGCCGCTGCCCCCGCTCCCGGCGATCTTCGGCCTCGACCCCGTGGGCGTCGTACACGAAGTCGGCGAGCAGGTCGTGGGGGTCAGACCCGGAGACCGCGTCTACGTCAACCCGGGCCGCTCGTGCGGCGCCTGCCACGCCTGCGGGTCCGGCACACCGCAGAAGTGCGACTACTGGACCCTGGGGGGCTACTTCGGCTACAACCCCAACAGCCTGGACATGTTCGCCCGTTACCCCTACGGCGGCTTCTGCGAGTACATGCTCGCCCCGCAGAGCGCCCTGGTGAAGCTCCCCGACAACCTGGAGTTCCGGCAGGCCACCCGGCTGGGCTACCTCGGCACGTCGTACGCGGCGGTCAAGAAGCTCGGCCCCCTCGCGGGCAGGACGCTGATCGTCAACGGCGCGTCGGGCACCCTCGGCGTCGGCGTCACCCTCGTCGCCCTCGCGCTGGGCGTCTCCCGCGTCTTCGCGATCGCCCGCGGTGTGCCGCTCCTGGAGCGGCTGAGGGATCTCGCCCCGGACCGTGTCGAGATCTTCTCCAACCGTGAGGGCGGCACCGCGGAGTGGGTGAGGTCGCGCACCGGAGGCCGGGGCGCGGACTTCATGATCGACACCCTGGGGGCGGTCGCCTCCCTCGACTCGCTGGGCGACGCGATGCGCG
The DNA here is from genome assembly GCF_048159505.1 of Streptomyces sp. T028. Lineage (NCBI taxonomy): Bacteria > Bacillati > Actinomycetota > Actinomycetes > Kitasatosporales > Streptomycetaceae > Streptomyces > Streptomyces sp. T028. The sequence goes on along the minus strand of NZ_JBLRVZ010000019.1, from coordinate 65,442 downwards.
GGGTCGGGCGGGGCGGACGGATCGTCAACATCGGTGGCACCGCAGGTGAGTTGGGTGTCGACGTGAAGTGGTGGATGGACGAGCAGATGGAACTCATCGGCTCGGTCTGGTTCACCGCCGCCGAAGGCATCGAACTCGCCGGGCTGCTGGGCAGCGGAGCGGTCGACATCTCCGTACTGCAGCCCAAGTCCTGGCCGCTCGACGAGATCAACGACGCCATCTCGGGTGTCTCCAGCGGTGACGGCGGGTTCACCAGCTACCTGGTGGAGATCTGAGCACGGTGACGTGCCGTTGGGCCGCTGCTGGTTCTCCCCGGCCGAAGCCACTTCGCTTCTTCCGGGGGGCCAAGGCGACGATGGCCTGACGGACCGTGCCCCGCCGAGGGAAAAAGCCGTTCGACAGCGGCAACAAGGGCGGTGCGGCGCGCGGGCAGTGAGTTGTCCTGTGCCTGCGTCTCGACGCAGGCACGCAGTTCCGGCCGGGCGGACCAGGTGAGGGCGAGCCGGCTGACCAAGGCAAGGATGTCCACCGGGTCCCAGGAGGGATCGAGCTGTCCGGCCAGCTGTGCTTGACACAACTGCTCCAGTTTGCGCGCCGTGGATACCTGGATGGGGTTGCCCGGAGCTGCGAGGGCGTCCGTCAGTTCCAGACGCCCCCAGCCGATCAGCCGGTAGTGGTCGGGGCGGACGGCGAAGTGGTCGAAGAGGCGCCCGGCACAGCCGGACAGGTCGGCCGGGTCCATGGGGGGCTTGGGCCAGTGCTGCGTACTCCAGCTCGGTGATGTGACTGTACAGAGTTCGGGGTCCCAGATCCCGCCGAAGTCCGGGTTGCGCTCGTACCAGTCGAACGGAACGCCCTCGCGCAGCAGGTTGCGGGCCGTGATCATCCCGGACGGTCCGGCGCCGACGACGCAGTAGCGCCGGGTGCACGTCGGCCGCTCGTGCGGTGCGCGGGTGTCCGGCCGGTGCCGGTTGGTCGCGCCTGCGAGCTGGGTGCAGGCGGGCGGCGGGAGCACAGCCGCAGCGCGGCGAGGACACCGGCGACGGCCGTGACCACGATGAGGACCCGTACGACGCTGACGAACGGGTTGGGCAGCGTCCCCATGCCGACGAGCTGCGGACCATCGCAACCGCCGTCGCAGGCCCCTGACACCCGCACTTCAAGGAGAAGGACCTGGGCAACCTCGTCTTCACCCTCGCCGAGCAGTACGGCGGGACGGCACTGCAGGACGCCGCGGCGGTGCTGCTGTACACCAGCGTTCTCGCCTCCTGGATCGCGCTACAACCGTCATGGGCCTGGCCGGCGCGAACCCCTACGAGACCATCGCCGCGGCGGTCGCAGTTTCTTGCGTCACGAGGTCATCCATACGTCCACGGGATCAGGTGTTGTCGTCGTGGCCGCCGGACAGCTGGTGAAGAAGGACGGCCGGTTGGTCCACGCCGACCGCGGCCAAGCGGTCCGAACTGCCCGAGGTGGAGCACCCCTCGTCGGAGCTCACCAAGCGGATGCACCCTGACCTGCCCACACGGGATCACCAGCCCGCCCTGGAAACCCACCCTGGGCGACGGACACCCCCGGCTGTCCGTCCTCTTTCCCCGCAAGGCACGCCCGGAATGCGACGACCGACTGACATGCACGGGCAACATCGCCGGCAAGGGACGCCACATCTTCCTGCTGCCCGAGCCCCAGCGCGGGAGTTCCCGCGTCTCCAGTGGGCGAGTTTTCCGGTGTGCGGGGGTCGGCGGCGCTCACTCGTCCGACGGCGCCTGAGCCGAACCTGCTTGTCCGGCCAGCCCGTGAACGACCGCCTCCAGTAGCCGGCTCAGCGCGGGGACGAACTGGAAGCGGTGGCGCGCCATGTCGGGTTCCGTGCGGTAGAGCTCGGCGACCACGGGCGACGGATTGCTCCAGGGCCACATGCCGGCGGTGAGTACGATCGCCGCCGAGAGAACCGTGTCGGCCTGCTCCTTCCCCAACTGTTCGCAGCGTTCCGCGAGAACGTCGGCGACGTCGTCCATAACTCCGAACACCGTCTGCTTGTACGCCCGGACGGCGTCCTCGGAGACGTTGTGTTCGAGGGCGGAGGCACCTTCGGCGATCAGGTCGCAGAAGAGGGTGTCCTGCGCGAGGCAGTCGGCCAGGACGGCCGCGGCCTCGGCCGGTGCGACGACCGCGGACCGGCTCAGGCGCGCGATGACGCGGCTCGCCCAGTCCTGGTAGCGCTCGGCGGCGAGCTGGAGGTAGATCTCCTCGCGGGTTCCGAAGTAGCGCAGCACGTTCGACCTGGACAGTCCGACCGCGAGCGAGATGTCCCCGAGGTTGACGGAGCGGACGCCCTTCGACGCGGCGAGCTGCGCCGCGGCTTCGAGGATCACTGCTCGGCGGTGCTCTTTCTGCTCCGGTCGTCTCGCTCGCCGGAAGGACTCGTACTGGGCCACGACCAGCAGCCTACCAAGCGATCTTCCACCCGACGTTGGATAAGAGAAAGGCTTTCTGTTAATCTCCCGGTAGACCGCCGGATCATGGCGCCCCGCAGGCGAGAGCCCTGCCGGCAGGCAACCACCCCGAGCACGGAGCGAAGATGAACCCGAGGACTGAGAACCGCATTCCGTTCAAGCACCCCGACCACTTCTTCATCGACGGCACATGGCACAAGCCGTCGTCCCCGTCGGCCTTCGAGGTGATCGACTCCCACACGGAGGAGCCGTTCCTGCGGGCCGCCGAGGCTCAGGCTCCCGACATGGAGCACGCCGTCGACGCGGCACGGAAGGCATTCGACCAGGGCCCGTGGCCCCGGCTGAGCCACGAGGAACGGGCCGGGTACCTGCGCGCCATGGCCGACGCGCTGGAGGCCCGTATCGAGGACTACAACCAGATCTGGCCCCGCGAAGCCGGAGCCACCCGGGCGATCGCCAAGGCGTTCACGGGCGAGGCGCCCTGGCTGTTCCGTTACTACGCCGACTTGGCCGCGAGTTTCCCGTTCGAGGAGAAGGTCACGCCGAGGCCGTCGCACGCGCCCGGCGGCGACTACGGCCTGCTGGTCCACGAAGCGGTCGGCGTGGTCGGGGTGATCGTCCCCTGGAACGTTCCGCTGGCGCTGAGCCTGACCAAGCTGGCACCCGCGCTGCTCGCCGGCTGCACTGTGATCGTCAAGATGCCTCCGGAGGCGCCGACCGCCGGTTTCCTGCTGGGCGAGGTCGCCGAGGAGGTCGGTCTGCCGGCCGGGGTCGTCAACGTCGTCACCGCGGACCGGGAGGTCTCCGAACTGCTCGTCCGTGACCCGCGCGTCGACAAGATCGCGTTTACCGGTTCCACCGCCGCCGGCCGCCGGATCGCCTCGCTCTGCGGCGAGCGGATCGCCCGGTGCACCCTGGAACTGGGGGGCAAGGGCGCCGCCGTCCTCCTCGACGACGCCGATTTCGAGTCGGCCGCCACCATCCTGGCGAACGCCGAGACCACACTGGCCGGCCAGGTCTGCTACTCCCTCACCCGCATCGTGGTGCCACGACAGCGGCACGACGAGTTCGCCGAGGCCCTGGCCGCCGCCTTCTCGGCCGTCAGGGTCGGCGACCCGTTCGACGAGGCGACGCAGATGGGCCCGCTCGCCATGGCTCGCCAGCGTGACCTTGTCGAGCACTACATCGCCAAGGGGCTCGAGGAAGGGGCCCGCCTCGTCACGGGCGGCGGCCGCCCCAAGCACCTGGACCGCGGCTACTACGTGGAGCCGACCGTCTTCGCCGGGGTGGACAACAGCTTCACCATCGCCCGCGAGGAGATCTTCGGGCCGGTCCTGTCGGTGATACCGGCCGACAGCGAGGAGCAGGCGGTCGCGATCGCCAACGACTCCGACTTCGGCCTCAACGCGTCGGTCTTCACCGCTGACGCGAGCCGGGCCCGCCGCGTCGCCGGACGGTTGCGGTCAGGAACGGTCGGACACAACAACCTGCGCGTCGACTCCAGCATCGGCTTCGGCGGTTTCAAGCAGTCCGGCATCGGGCGCGAAGGCGGCCGTCAGGGCCTGCTGTCCTACCTGGAGAGCAAGACGATCCTCCTGGACGAGGCACCGGTGGGGTGACCATCCGGCCGCGGCGGCTGCCGTCGGCTCTCAGGGCCACCCCGTCCTGCCCCGGGGAACTGGCCCCCTGCGGCGGGCGAGGCATCCGTACGGGTCGGCTGGCGAGCACGGCCAGACCGGCTGAGGGGGCGAGCAGGTCCGCGGGCTTCTGTATGGACATCGTGGCCGAGCCCGCGTCGTGGGCAGGTGGGAGTGACAGCGTCGCCCGCCGAGCCCGGCAGCAGCGGGTCGTGGGCGATGGTCTTCGACTACGGCACCGGCAGTTGTCAGGGCAGCGCCGCCGGGGTGGAGCGGATCCTGCCGGTGCTGTCAGCCTGCCACGATCATGGCATCGAGGACGCCAGGGCGAGTTGGGTGAACGTCGCCCCTGAGACCGAAAGCGCCGGGTCGCCGCCGGGGCCGTACGCGGCGCAGGCGGCCGTCCCGATGGCGACCAGCAGGTCCAGGGCGAGGCCAGGGTGACGCAACATCCCAATCCGCCGAGGCTCATCCCGCATCGTCCTCGTCGGTGCCGGCGGTGGCCGGGTCACGCCGGAGTGGCGCGGAGCCCGCAGCAAGCCAGCACGACGGCTGGAGTGTCGACCTCCGCAGCTGCCCGGCCACAGCCGCGCCTTGGACACCGAGTAGAAGTTGCGGACCTTCTGCTGGATGCACCACTCCTGGATGTCGGCCTGCGCACGGGACGCAGCTCGGCCGCCTCCTCGGGCGCAGGCCCATTGATCGTCATCGACACCCGGCTGTCGTCGAGGGAGTTCATCCGGATCCGGTCACCCAGCAGCTCCGCACCGCCGCCGCGCCGCCGGATCGGGTCGACGGCGATCACCGCGATCCGCAGCTTGTCCTGCTGATCGACCCGGAACCGGCGCACCAACTCGTCGGTGAGCGACGACTTTCCGGAGCCACCGGTGCCGGTGATACCCAGCACCGGCATGGTACGCGCCGCCACAGCGGCACGCAGCCGGATCAGGGACTCCGCGGGCAGCTTGCCCAGTTCGGCGCCCGTGATCGCACGGGCGACCGCGAAACGATCCCCGGCCAGAACCACCGAAACCTCGGCCGGCTTACCGTCCCACAGGTCGAAGCCGCAGTCCCGGACAACCGAGTCGACCAACCCCGCGAGCCCCATCCGCTGCCCGCCCTCCGGCGAGAAGACGGTCACCCCGTGCGCGTCCTCCTCCAGCGCCGCGTCCACAACCTCCGCGTTCGTCGTCCCGAGGCCCGGGGCACAGGCTCCCGATCTCACCGAGACCCAGCGGTTCCTCGACGAGATCGGTGTCGCCAAGTTCAAGTGGCCCGAACGCATCGAGCCGTGTGGCGAGTTCCCCGTGATCAATGTGTCCAAGATCGACAAGCGTGCGCTCAGGCGTCGCATCGCGGACATCCTCGACGCCGAACAGCAACACGGTTCAGAGAAGACGTGTTGACCCGGCTGCCGCCCGCCGGTCACCGCTTCGGGCCCTCGAAATCACCTACGGCGGTATCTCCGGATTCCTCCGCGCCGACTACCCGCCGGGAAGATGGTGCGGCATGTACTGAGGTCGTTCCGGGATGCCGCCCCGGAGGCCGGTTTGTCGAGCAGGAGTGTTCCGATCCGATCCCCTCCCACTGACTCACGAACGGCTGCCCCGGACCCGCGACTCGCCGGGCGACGCGATGCGCGGTGTCGGGCGGGGCGGACGGATCGTCAACACGGTGGTATCGCTGGTGAGTTGGGCGTCGACGTGAAGTAGTAGGTGGACGAGCAGATGGAGCTCATCGGCTTCTGCCCGAGTCCTGGCCGCTCGACGAGATCAACGACGCCATCTCCGACGTGTCGAGCGGTGAGGGCGGACCGCTCGGTGGGCAACCACTACCCGATCGGCCGACTCACAGTGCGCGGCCGGACCGAGTGGTGATCGGTGCCGCTTCAGCCCAGCCGCTTGTGCAGGAACTCCAGGGTGCTGTCCCAGGCCTTGGCCGCCGACTCGGCGTGGTAGACCTCGGGGTGGCTGTCGTTGAAGAAGGCGTGCTGGGCCGGGTAGACGCGGATGTCCGGGGTGATGCCGGACTGAGCCGGGATGAGCTGCTGAAGGGCTTCCAGCGATTCACGCGGAACGGTGACGTCCGTCTCCGCGTAGTGGCCGAGGATCTCGGCCTTCAGGTGCGTGAAGTCGGGCAGTTCGCCCCGGATGACGCCGTAGAACGGGACCGCCGCGCTGACCCGGGAGTCCACCGCCGCCTGGTAGAGGACGAAGCCGCCGCCCATACAGAAACCGACCGAGCCGATCGTGTCGGTCGTCACCTCGAGGCGGGCCAGGAGGTAGTCCACGGCGCCGGACAGCAGCTCCACACCGCGCTCGACAGGCAGGGCGTGCATCATGCGGCCCGCCTCCTGGAAGTCGTGCGCCACGTTGCCGCCGTACAGGTCCGGCGCGAGCGCGACGAAACCCTCGCGTGCCAGACGGTCCGTCACGTCGGCGATGTGGTCGGTCAGTCCCCACCACTCCTGGATCACGATCACGGCGGGGCCGCGCCCGGAGGGGGGCACCGCGAGGTATCCGTGCGCCGTGCCCCCGGCGCTGGGGAAGGTCACGTTCTGCTGGGCCGGGGCGCCGGTCGTCTTCGGGGTTTCGGTCATGCCGTATCACTCCAGGAAAGTCGGGGGGAAGAGTGCTGATCGTGGGAGACGGGCCCCGGCCGGCCGGGGCCCGTCAAAGGGGCTCAGCGGCGGATCAGGCCGCCGTCGACGAGGTGGATCTGGCCGGTGATGAAGGACGCCTCGTCGGAGGCGAGGAAGGCGACCAGGTTGGCCACGTCCTCCGGCGTCTGCTCCCGCTTCAGGTTCTGCAGCTGCGCGTGTTCCTTGAAGAACTCGTCGGTGAGGTTGCGGCGCGTGGTCGGGGTGCGCACGACGCTCGGGCCGAGCGCGTTGACCGTGATGTCCCAACGCGCGAGGTCGGTCGCCAGGGCGTGGGTGAAGCCGTTGACGGCGCCCTTCGCGGAGACGTACGCGAGGAACATCGGCGGGGCTTCCCAGTAGCTCGACGACGACATGTTGATCACGCGGCCCGCCTCGGAGGCCTTGAGGTCCTCCAGGAATGCCTTGGCGACCAGGAAGAAGCCGTCCACGTTGATGGAGAAGATGTTCTTCCACTGTTCGAACGTGGTGTTCTCCAGATCGCGCATCATGGCGATGGCCGCGTTGTTCACCACGATGTCGACCGGGCCCAGCGCCTGGCGGACATCGGCGGCGAAGGCGTTCACCTGGGCCTCGTCGGACACGTCGGCCTTCGCGGCGAAGAAGCGCCGACCGGCGGCCTCCACGATCGCCTGTGTCTCCTCCGCCGGGTTGACGTCGACGACGGCGATGTCGGCGCCCTCGGCCGCGAGCTTCTGCACGATCGTCCGGCCGATACCGGCGGCACCGCCGGTGACGACGGCGATCTTGCCTTCCAGACGTCCAGTCATGACACAACTCCTCTTGTTCGGATGATTTCTTGACGGGTTTTGCGGGCTGGATCAGTCACCGAACGTGACGACGATCTTGCCCCGGGCCTTGCCGGAGGCGAGGACGCCCAGGCCCTCGGCGGCCTGCTCCAGCGGCAGCACGGTGTGCACGTCGACGGCCAGCCGGCCGGAGGCCGCCAGCTCGGCGAGCGGTGCGGTGGTCTCACGGACCGGGTGGGCCTGGACCATGCCTCCGGTGAGGCCGGCGGCGGCAAGCGTGTCGGCGTCGGGGGCCATGGTGGTGGTCGCGACCGCGCCGCCCTTGCGGACCGCGTCCAGGGGGACCTCGGCGGGCGTGTAACCGACGAGGTTGATCAGTGCGTCGACGCCGTCGGGATGTACGGCCCGGACCTCGTCCTCGACCGGACCCGCGGTGAAGTTCACGACGGTCGTGGCGCCGAGCGCGGCCAGCCGTTCCGCGTCGTCGGGGGTGCCGGTGGCCACGACGGTGACGTCCCGCGCGGCGAGCAGCTGGACCGCGTACCGGCCCACCCCGCCGGTGGCTCCGTTGACCAGGACGACCTGGCCCGGCTGCGGGTCGATGCGGTCGACGGCGGCCACGGCGGCGGAGGCGGCCAGGGGCAGCGCGGCGGCGGTGGCGAAGTCGATGCCGGCGGGCTTGACCACGACCGAGGCGGCCGGCAGCAGCGCGTACTCGGCGAGGGTGCCGGCCTGGATCGGCGGGGCCAGGGGGACGTTGCCGAAGACCTCCTGGCCCGGCTCGACGTGGTCGACGCCCTCTCCGACCGCCTCCACCACGCCGGCGGCGTCACGGCCGAGGACGAGGGGGTACACGTGAGGGAGCCGCTCGGCGAACGCTCCCGCCGCGAGGACGTTGTCGAGCGGGTTGAGGCCGGCCGCCCTGACCTTGATGAGGACGTGTCCGGGTGTCACCTCCGGGGTGGGCAGTTCGCCGAGTACGGGCTGTCCGCCGGCTTCGGGTACGTGCAGTGCGCGCATGACGTTTCTCCTTGAGGGTGCGGGTTTCAGATGCCGACGACGGCGGCCGCGGTGACCCGCAGGTCCTGGGCGGCCCGCCCGAGGTCGGCATGGACCAGTCGGCCGCCGGTCTTCACGACCTGTCCGGCCACCAGGACGGTGTCCACGTTGTGGGGGTGCGCGGCCGTGACGACGGCGGCGATGGGGTCGCGCTCGGCGGTGAGGCAGTTGATGTCGTCCAGGCGGAGCAGGATGACGTCGGCCTGCTTGCCGGGGCGCAGGGAGCCGATGCGGTCGGCCAGGCCCAGGGCGGCGGCGCCGTCCAGGGTGGCCATCTTCAGGACGTCCCCGCAGGTCATCCGCGGGTCGTCGGCGATCTGGCTGGCCAGCAGCGCTGCCCTCATCAGGGAGAACATGTCACCCGGAGCGCAGGTGACGGCGTCGACGCCGAGGCCGGTGGTGACGCCCGCACGGCGCAGCCTGCCCGCCACGGGCGAACTGTCGCCCAGCATCGCCTCCGCGCCGGGCGTGGCCGAGGCGGTGCCGCCCGAGTCGGCGATCAGCTTCAGCTCGTCGTCGCCGAGAGTGTTGCCGTGGACGTAGAGGATCTTCTCCCGCAGCAGTCCGGCGTCGCGCAGGGCGAAGATCGGCTGGGCCGCGAGGGGGGTCGAGGAGACGTGGAACGTCAGCGGCAGGTCCAGTTCGTCCGCCACCCTCCACTCCTCGGCGATCACCTCGATCGGGGTGAAGGACGGGCCGAGCGGCGCGTACGCCATGGTGACGAGCGCTCCGTCGTCGGCCAGCCGCTCGGTACGGATGCGGCGCACGTCGTCGAGGCTGCCGCCGCCGTGGACCGGGGTGCCGTAGCCGTAGATCGCCCGCAGCCCCGCCGCGTTCAGGGCGTCGATGGCGGCGTCCGCATGCTCGGGCGAGTTGGAGATGTGCGAGTAGTCCAGCTGGGTCGTGATGCCGGAGTCGAGACACTCGAGCGCGCCGGCCAGCGTCGCGGTGTACACGTCCGACGGCCGGAAGTTCGGACCGTGCTTCGCGAGGATGCCGAGGTAGGTGTGGAGGTCGATGTCCACGGCCGCGCCACGGAGCGCCGACTGCCACACATGCCGGTGGGTGTCGACGAACCCGGGGAGCACGATCCGGTCGGTGGCGTCGATGACCGTGGCCCCGTCCGAGGGCAGGTCGCTGCCCACGGCGACGATCCGTCCGTCCTCGATGAGGAGGTCGGTGTTCGGACGGGCGAACGGCTGGGGCTCGGTGTCGATGACGTGGCCGTTGCGGATCAGGATGCGGGTGTCGGGCATGACGCTGCCCACCTCTCTAGTTCGAAAGCTTTTTTAAAAGCTATCTAGAAAGCTATACCGACAGTGACCTACGATGCAAGGCGTGACGACAACACCGGATCCCGTGGACGCATGGATGGACTCGTGGCGCACCGAGCTGCCCGAGGTCGAGTTCGCCTCCTCGGAACTCACCAAACGGATCATGTTCATGTCCAGCGCACTGGACGGCGTGATGCGGCGTGAACTGACGGAACTCGGGCTGACCCCGGCCGAGTTCGACGTCCTGCTGGCACTTCGCCGCGCGGGTGCGCCGTACAGGATGAAGCCGAACCAGCTCGCCCGCTCCCTGATGCTCTCCACCGGCGGCACCACCAATGTCACCCACCGCCTCGTGGCCCGCGGCCTCGTCGAGCGGGAGAACGACCCGGACGACGCCCGCAGCACCTGGCTGCGCCTCACACCGGACGGCGTGGCACTGGCCGAGCGTTCGGTCCTGGTGAGCTCGGCGGCCCACGACGCGCTCTTCGAGGGCGTTCCGACGGAGATCGTCCAGGCGGCGACCGCCGCGCTGCGGGAGCTGTTCGCCGCCACCCCCAGCCTGCTCGGCGGCACGGTGACGCGGTCCACCCGGTCTCAGGGCTGACGGCACAGACACGGAGAGCGGCCCCCGGCCGGGAGCCGCTCTCGCGTCGTACGGAGACATGACTACCCGTCAGCCTGCCTGCGCGGGCGCGATGTTCTTGTTGAACCGCAGCAGGTTCTGCGGATCCCAGTCGGCCTTCGCCCGCTCCAGCCGGGCGTACTTCTCGGGCCTGCCCCACACCCCACGGCGCCACTCGGGCCCGTTGTCGGTCGACAGGTTGACGTAACAGTTGGCCCGCACATGCGGCTTCAGCTCCGCGTGCACGCCGTCGACCCAGGCACGGAACCCCTCGTCGTGCTCGGGGAGGTCCCACACGGTGACGGCCTCCCAGAACCAGTTGGCGCCCTCCCGGGAGAAGGCCGCGCAGTCCTCGTCGAAGTCCTCGCTGATGGCGCCGCCCATCGCCCAGATGTTCTGCACGGTGCTCGCGATCGGGATCGGAGACGGCAGATGCGCCGCGCCGTGGCGCGTCACGATGTCGATGACGTCATCGGTGAACTCGGACAGGTACGCCCCCTTGGTGTAGGCGCGGTAGTCCGGCGGGGCGATCGCGTCGAGCATGCTGTTCGCCGCGGACCAGGGGACGGGCTGCACCGCCTTGACGATGGCCGGGCCCAGGGCCGCGAGCCCGTCCACCAGCGCTTCGGCCTTGTCCACCGCACCGGTGTACACCACGAGCAGCAGCAGGACGTCCGCCCCGTGGTATTCGGCCGGTACCACGGGCATCGGCGGGCACTGGGTCAGAGCGGCGATGACACACATCTCCCTCGGCACACTCGCCATGTGGTCACGCCAGGCGGCCAGCACCTCGGAGGCGTGCTCCGCCGGGAACGGGATGAACCCGGCGACGACTTCGCGCGACAGCGGCCGGGCCTGGAACTCGAAACCGGTCACCACACCGAAGTTGCCGCCACCGCCCCGCAGCGCCCAGAACAGGTCGGGGTTCTCCTCCGCACTCGCCCGGACCTGACGGCCGTCGACCGTCACCACGTCCATGGACAGCAGGTTGTCCACGGTGGCGCCGTAGCGGCGCATGTTGCACCCCACTCCCCCGCCCAGAGTGAGCCCCGCGACACCCGTGTTGCTCACCGTGCCGGCCGGCACGACCAGCTCGTGCTTCTCCAGCGCGGTGTCCATCTCGCCCAGCAGCACCCCGGCGCCCAGACGCACGACTCCGGTGTCCTTGTCGAGGTCGATGCTCTTCAGGGCGCTGACGTCGACCACCAGGGCGCCGTCCGGCATGGACGCTCCGTCGACACTGTGGCCTCCGGCCCGCACGGCCAGCGGAGTCCCGGTCTCACCGGCGAAGCGCGCGACGGTGAGCACGTCACGGGCGTCGGCGGCCCGCGCGATCAGGGCCGGTGTCGCATGGTCGGTGTGCGTGTAGAAGACTTCCGCGCGGCCGCGTAGCCCGGGTCCTGAGGGCGGAAGAGCTGTCCTCGGAAATCGGTGGGGAAGTTCTTGAGGACATCGTGGGCGGCTCTGACATGACTGTCTTGGTGGGCAGTTCGACCGTGGTGTACGGGCCGGTCACCGAGGCGGGGAACTTGGTGAAGACGAACGGCGCTTCGGGGAGGTCGAGCCCCGACTCGCGGGCGTGTGCACGGTAGTTGAGGCCGACCGCGAAGATCTGGCGCGGGCGGGGAACGGGTGCGCCGAGCTGTGCCTCGTCGACCGGTTCCGCGTCCGTGAAGTCCGCTTCCCGCGCCAGTTCGCGCAGTTCGTCCCAGCGGGCGTACACCGCCATCGGATCGGAGGTGAACCAGCCGTCGCTCGCGATCTCGACGTCGAGCCAGCGGCCCGCCTGTTCGAGACCGGCTCGGCCGCCGTGGTTGATGACGCGCATGCGTGCTCCTCGGCGCTCAGGCGCCGGTCAGGACGGGCAGGGGGTTGGGCAGGTCAGGACTGGTTTTCAGGGCCCAGGCGCGGGTGCTCAGCTCCTCGCGCTTCGCGCCGGCACGGAGCGCCCGGACCATCAGCTCGGGTTCGAACGGACACTCCGACCGGGTCCTCGGCGTACTCGGCTCCGTGCATGTAGGCCGTGGCCTCGTCCGGCGTGGCGAAGTTGTCGACCTGCAGCTCGGCGAAGTTGCCGTCGGGGTCCTGGTAGTACAGCGAGGTCGTGATGCCGTGCTGGATCGGGACCCTCGGCTCGACCCTTCTCCTTGAGGGCGGCGCAGCGCTCCAGCAGGTCGTCGAGGCTGTCGAAGGTGTACGCGGTGTGGTGCACGGCGGCCGTGGTCGGGGACTTCCGCTCCAGCGGCACGGGCGAGCCGAGCAGGGCGATGCGGTGGTGTTCGTCGTCGAACGTCATGAAGCACAGCCCGTGTCCTTCGAACACCACGTGGGCGTCGAGCACGGTGCAGTACCAGTCCCGCATCTCCGCCAGCTGACTGGTCTGGCCCATGGCCGCCGCCCGCACCGCCCGGCGAACATTGCGTCAATAGTTTGACACTGGCATCAACTCGGCCGTCGTGGGCGTGGCGACCCTCGACCGCTCATGCGGCCGAGGGGACCGGCGGCGACCATGCGGCGGAGCAGGGCGGGCGGAGTGCAGCAGGGCACCCAGCTATCCCGGCGGACCGCGTGAGACCGTCGACTCCCGCGACCATTCCTTCGGGCGGCACGCGAGGTGGGCGGACGTGACCGACCTGGAGAAGATCGTCACCTGGACGGGGCCGGACCCCGGTCGGAAGCTTCAGCGGGGTGTTCAAGTACGGTCTGGCACCAACCCGGCACATCGTGTACTGGTTCGCACACGACACGTCCTCCACGGCGAAAGTTCCGCGCGTTGATGTATGCGCGGCCGCCGGGGTCGCCTGCGCGAAGATCGCGCCAAGGGTCGCGGCGACCACATGAACCCCGCTCATCACCCACTCCTGGAGGAGTGCGACGACCCACCAGACGACAGCTCACCTCCTCGGCGCCGCGACCACTCGGCGCCCTTCGACCCCGAATTCGCGCCCGTCGCGGAAGCGCCGGCGGTCGCCATGCCACCCTGGTCCGCCGAGACCCTCGTGTCGAACCGGCAGGCCCTGACCCAGGGGATGCCCGACGAGGAGCCGGTGGCCTGACGGCGGGCGGGCTTTCCCCGAGCTGAGCCACCACCGCCTCGAGATGCACAGCAGCCGCATGACGGACCGAGGGGGCTGGGACCGCAAGGACAACACGTACGACTGGACCGCCCTGCTGGGCGAGCGCCGCGGCGGCCCCGACGTGTCGCCGTACGCCGCGCCGGCCCGGGCCGAGGACCTCAGCGGCCTACCCCGCACCTACACCCACCTCGGACGGCCGGCGTAGAGGAGGATCTCGTCGCGGTGTCGCGGTGTCGCGAGCCTCGGCCGCGACCCGCGCGGAGTCCATTCGGCGGGCTCTGGAGGACTGAGCGGCCGAGCCGACTCCTCGACGGCGTGCCCGCGGCGCCGCGCCGCAGCGGACGCCGTGCGCGAGCTTGAGTCCTGAGGCCCTTGCACCGCCGAGAAGACCACCCGAACCCTCACCGGCACCGACACGTCCGACTGCGCGAGCGACCCGCACGCCGGTGACACGATCGCGAAGACACGGGTGCACGTGCCGCGGTACGTCCCCTCCGCGAGGGTGGCGAACGCTTCGGCCGACCACCTGGCCGGCTCCGACCTCGACCTGTACGCCTTCGACGCGGACGGCAACCTGGTCGACTCCGACGTCACGGCCACTGCGGACGAGCACGTCGACCTGCCGCCCGGCGACTACGACGTGTACGTCGTCCCATACTCGCTCCCCGCCGGGCCGCCACAAGCGCGTCCGGGCTGTGGCACCGCGATGGCGGTCCGCGACCGGATGGGGCACCTGACCGCCGAGGACGAGCCCGCGTCACCCCCGACGGCGAGGTCTCCCTGAGGCTCCTCGCGCCGCCGGCGTAGGTGGCGAACGCACCGCACGGCCGGTATGTACTCGCCTGCCGGGTGGCGTTCGCGCGCAGGGATCCCGGCGTCCCGACGAGTGTTGCCGGAAGGGGATTCGTTCCGGGTGAGGGCCGCTCCGCCTGGACTGTGGGGACCTGATGCCGACAGGCTGACCACGAAATACGCTGAAATGGAACGAGTGGGACATATCAAAGCCATGGAGCCTCACACGTTGGGCGACACAAGCCCAAGTGTGAGGGGCGTGGTGAGCCGGAGAGCCCGGTGAGAGCGAGATGAGCGGCAATGGAGCGGCGTATCGTCGACGACCAGGGAGTGGGCCCCGACCCGGACACCGTCGAGGAGACCTTCACCGCACGTGCCACCGTCGACGAACACGGCACCGTGACCGGCTGGAGCCCTGGTGCCGAGCAGTTGCTCGGCTACGCTCCGGCGCAGATCCTGGGTCGGCCGGCCGCCTCGCTGCTCGCCGAGGAGCCGTCGGCGAGCGACCTCCCGCCCTTCCCGGACCTCACGAGGTGGCACGGCACGCTCGCACTCCGGCATCGGGACGGGCATCCTGTGGAGGCCAGGGTCCTGGCGCATCACAGGACGTCGTCCACCGGGCTCCGTGACTGGTTCCTGGTCTCCGCCATCACCGGGTCGCAGCCCCATCCCGACGACGACGCGCTCGCGCTGCGGAGTCTCCTCGACTGCCCGTACTACTCGACCTCGGTACACGACACGAACCTGCGCTTCCGCAGGGTCAGCCGGTTGGGCATCGGCGCCATGGGCCTGAGCGAGGACGACCTGCGCGGGCTGCGGCCGGCGGAAGCGGTGGACCATCCTGAGGCCCTGGAGATCGAGCGGCTCATGCTGCGAGCGCTGGAGACCGGCGAGACCCAGTACTTGGAGAGCCACAGCAAGAGCCCCAGCGAGACACGTGACCATCCTGTTGGGTCGCTGCATTTCTACCGCCTGGAGGACGAGGACGGAGGCGTCCTGGGCGTGGCCATCACCGGGCACGACATGACGGAGCAGTACTGGGCCCGCAAGCGCCTGCAGCTGATCGCCGAGGCCAGCACCCGTATCGGCACTACGCTCGACGTGACGCGGACGGCGCAGGAGCTGGCGGACGTGGCGGTCCCGGACCTCGCCGACTTCCTCAGCGTCGACCTGCTGACGTCCCTCGACGAGCTGCTCGAGCAGCCCCCGGGAGCACGGGGAGCGGGCGGCTCCCTCGCGTTGCGGCGCATCGCTCACCTGTCCGTGCACCCGGGAACCCCGGAGGCGGTCGTCGCGCTGGGCGGGGTGGACGAGTACCCGGAGGACTCCCCGCCGGCGGAGAGCCTGCGCTCGGGACGCGCCGTGCTGCACCAGGCGACGGAGCCGGTGATCGCCGACTGGATCGCCCGGGACCCGATCCGGACCGCCCGATTCCGGGACTTCGGTTTCCACTCGGCGATGACCGTGCCCCTGTCGGCGCGCGGCACCACACTGGGCGTCGTCGTGTTCGCCCGCCACCGGCACCCCGACCCCTTCCGGCAGGACGACCTGGTGCTCGCCGAGGAACTGGCGGCCCGCGCGGCCGTCTGCATCGACAACGCCCTGCGCTACACCCGCGAACGCGGCACCGCCGTCACCCTCCAGCGCAGCCTGCTGCCGCAGAGCATGCCCGAGCAGGCCGCGGTGGAGGTCGCCTCCCGCTACCTCCCGGCCGGCGCCCGCGCGGGTGTGGGCGGCGACTGGTTCGACGTGATCCCGCTGTCCGGAGCGAGGGTGGCGCTGGTCGTGGGGGACGTCGTGGGGCACGGCATCCACGCCTCCGCGACCATGGGACGGCTGCGCACCGCCGTACGCACCCTCGCCGACATCGACCTGCCCCCCGACGAACTGCTCACCCACCTCGACGACCTCGTGGCCCGGCTGGCCACCGAGGTGGAAGGGGCGGAACGGGCCGCGGGGAGCGAGCCCGCAGGAGACGTCGGGGCGACGTGTCTGTACGCGGTGTACGACCCCGTCTCCCGCCGGTGCACACTCGCCCGGGCCGGGCACCCGCTCCCGGCCGTGGTGAGCCCGGACGGCACCGTCGACCTGCTCGACCTTCCTGCGGGACCCCCGCTGGGCCTGGGCGGACTGCCCTTCGAGGCACTGGAGACCGAACTGCCGGAAGGGAGTCTGCTCGCCCTCTACACCGACGGCCTGGTCGAATCCCGGGATCACGACATCGAAGACGGCATCGCCCGGTTGTGCCGGGCCCTCGCCACCCCGGCCGCCTCCCTGGAAGCGCTGTGCGACAAGGTCCTGGAAACCGTGCTGCCCGAACGGCCCACCGACGACGTCGCCCTGCTCATCGCCCGCCCTCGCGCACTCGACGTCGGCAAGGTCGCCACCTGGGAGGTGGTCCCCGACCCGGCGGCCGTCGCCGAGGCCCGCCGGAACGCCCTCCGCCAACTGCAGAGCTGGGGTCTCGACGACGCGGCCTTCGTCACCGAACTGGTCGTCAGCGAACTGGTCACCAACGCCATCCGGCACGCCGAGCCCCCATCCAGCTGCGCCTCATCCACGACCGGACTCTCATCTGCGAGGTGTCGGACTCCAGCAGCACCACACCCCACATGCGCCGCGCCCGCACCTACGACGAAGGCGGCCGCGGACTCCTCCTGGTCGCCCAACTGACCCAACAATGGGGTACCCGCCCCACCCACGTGGGCAAGACGATCTGGGCGGAACAGAGCGTCGATGCCTACCGTCACCTCTGACCACCTGAACCCGGTGCGGCGTCCCGGCCCGGGAGGCCAGGCGCCTGGCGCCTGGGACCTCATCACGCTGATGGGGCCGCTACTGGTCCCGCGCTGCGGCTGGAGCCGGCCGACGACGTCGCCGAGGTCACCGCCGCCCGGCGACCATGACATCCTGATCGTCTGCGACGCCGGCTACGACGCTCCGCGCAGGGCCTATCTGTTGGAAGGACTGCCGGTGGAGGTCCTCGGTCGGATACGCACGGACCGCGTGATGCGCAAGCCCGTCCCGGTCCCCTGGACCTCGCCGCCGCACGGCGGGCGCCCGCCGAAGCACGGCAAGGAGTTCCGCTTCGCCGGGCCCGACACCTGGGGCGAACCTGATGCCGCAACTGCGGCTGTCACCGACCGCTACGGCACCGCTCGCGCGATGGCCTGGGACTGCATCCATCCTCGTCTGACCACCCTTTCCGCGGGGATCGATCACACCGGCGAACTCCTCGGCAACGAGGGTACGTTGATCCGCCTGGAGGTCGACCTGCGCCGGCAGGCGTTCCTGCGCAGATCCGTCCCGGAACCCGTCCGTATGATCAAACAGACCCTCTGCTGGACCCGCCCGAAGCTCTGTACACCCGAGGCGGCGGACCGATGGACCTGGCTGATCATCGCGGCCCACACCCAACTCCGCCTCGCCCGGCCACAGCGGCCCGGCCCCGGCAGACCACTCGGCTCGGAGAACCGGCACCCCGTCATCCGCTACGACGTGGGCGAAACAGTCAGGCGGCCCGAGACCATCGCCGAACGTGACCAGGCCAGACCATAAAGAACAAGCTCGGTGGGATCTTTGCCATGGTTCGGTGACTGCTCTGCAGCAGGCCCCCCGGACGGGGAGCCCGGGAGGCCGTGCGTGGCTGCCGCACGGTCAGCGCAGCGCGCTGGAGTCCGGCGGGTTACCCCGCGTCCACCAGGCGCCGGTTGAGGGAGGCCAGGCGGTCGGGGGTGTCGTCGAGGAGGAGCAGCAGGCGCGGGGCGGCGCTGTCCGTGCCGGCGGTCTCGCTCAGGATCATCACGAGGATCGCCAGTACGGTCACCGGCTCCTCTGCCAGGAGTTCCCCGGCCTCTCGGACGATGACCACGGCCGGCGGGTGAGCCTCCTGGCCGACCTGCACGATGCCGACGCCGGGCAGGATGTCGTCGAGGCAGTCCTGGAAGGCGTCCCAGTTGTGGCCGAAGTGGTCCGGGAAGCCGAGCCCGGCGGCCCATTCGGTGAACAGGTCCTGGCTGGTGCGGCAGCGGGAGCCGCGCACCTCCCCGCGTGTCGTCGGGATGTCGGCCGCCATCTCGGTCAAGGGACGGATCCAGGCTGTGGTAGCGGTCAAGGTGCCCTCTCCTTCGGGTACGGGGGTGGGGTGGACGGATCGGATCCCTGTCCACCCCACCCGCGGTCTGATCAGTTCCGATGCCTAGAAGCGGCCGACGTAGTAGAACGAGCGGTAGTGGTCGTTCGTGTAGTAGACGTTGCCGGAATTGGGGTTGCGCACAAACCGCCGAGCGCCGCGGTCCGGAGTGCCCCAGGGGTGGTCCCAGTAGTCGACGTCGTACTCGACGTAAGGAGCTGTCCTGCGGCGGTCGGTCGAAAAGGCACGGGACGCCGGGACCCCGCGGGCCTGCTCGATGGTGCTGATGAGCCCGCTCCGGTCGTTGAAGGTGCCGCCGTAGTAGAGGAACTGGTTGCGGCGTGTGCGGTTGTCCCAGTATGCGTACCACTGGCGGCCGAAGCCGGCGTGGGGCCAGCCGTGGCCGGCCCAGGTGTCGAGGCGGTAGTAGTTGTGGAAGCGGAGCCCCGAGCGGTAGCCGACCACCGCGTTGAAGTCGATGTAGTGGTTGGCCCAGAAGCTGGCCGCTTGGAGTACGCCGTTCCATTCCGCTCGGCTCACGCCGCCCGGCGGGTTGTTACAGGTCTGGGTGCAGGTGCCCGGCGGCGTCGAGGCGAGCGCGGTGCCGGATTCGGCGACCGCCCCGCCTACGAGGGCGAGCAGCACGCTCGCGACGGTCAGGATTCGGCGGCGGCCCCGCAGCCGGGGCGTCTTACGGCGTTCCGCGTCCGGCGCGGATGCCTCGACAAGAGTGGAAGACAACGTAGTGCTCCTTGACTCGTTCCGGTGTTCCCCCGCGTCGTCCGCCTCGGAACCGACGAAAGATCAGCTCTGCCGGGCAGTTGGCGCTCTGTCCCCGGCGGGAGATTTCCGCTGCGGCGGGGGTCAACATCGAGGCTGACCGACGGGAAATTGGTGCACAGCCCCGGCCATCGGCTGAAACAACCCTGGGGACGGTGGTGTGGACGCCCGCATTGATGCACACCGAACGTCGCCACTGTCATCAACGCCACATCACCCAGAGGCACCTTTTGCCCCGGCATGGCCTCTGACCAGGAGAGTGCTCCGTAATGTCGTCGTTCCTCGCCGAAGCAGCAGGAGGTGGTCCCGTGGGACGTCCGGAAAGAGCTCTGGATCCGGAGGCCGGACCGGTCGAGCGGTTCGCCCACGAGCTGCGCGAACTACGCCGGGCCGCGGGCAGCCCGCCGTACCGGACCATGGCGGCGGCCTCCGGGATCTCGACGACGTCGCTGTCGCGGGCCGCGGCCGGGGAACGGCTGCCGTCGCTCGACACGGTCCGCGGCTATGTGCGGGCGTGCGGCGGCGACCCCGTGGAGTGGGAGCCGCGGTGGAAGGAGGCGGAGGCGGCCGCCGCTCGGGCCCTGCGGGCGCAGCCGGAGGATGTCTGCCCGCCCTACCGGGGCCTGGCCCGCTTCGAACCCGATGACCGGCACCTGTTCTTCGGCCGTGATCAGGCGGTGGAGCGGTTGGAGCGGCTGGTGTGCGACCACCGGCTCGCGGTGCTGTTCGGGGCATCCGGCAGCGGCAAGTCCTCGCTGCTGCGCGCCGGGCTGATTCACCGGCTGCGGGAGCGGATCGCCGGCGGGGCGAGCCCGGCGGTGCTGCGGATCCTGACCCCCGGGCCCCGGCCCTCCACCACCTGGGGCCACTTGTTCGCCCCGGCGGTGGACGGACCGGAGAGCTGGGTGGTGGTGGACCAGTTCGAGGAGCTGTTCACTCTGTGCCGGGACCGCGAGGAGCGGGCCCGTTTCATCGACCTCCTGCTGGCCGCGCGGGACAAGGGCTCCCGTCTGCGGGTCCTGATCTCCGTACGGGCGGACTTCTATCCGCGGTGTCTGGAGCACCGGGGCCTGGCGGATGCGCTGCTCGGCGCCGCGCTGGCTCTGGGACCCATGACGGCCGCCGAACTGCGCGAGGCGGTGATCAGGCCGGCCGCCGCGACCGGGTTCCTGGTCGAGCGCGAGCTGACCGCCCGGCTGGTCGACGAGGTGCTGGCCGAGCCCGGCGGGCTGCCGATGCTCTCCCACGCCCTGCTCGAGACCTGGCAGCGGCGCCGAAGCCGCACCCTGACCGTGGCGGCGTACGAGGCGGCCGGCGGGGTGCGCGGCGCGATCGCCGCGACCGCCGAGAAGGTCTACGGCCAACTGGACGCCGAGGCGCGGACCGCCGCCCGTCGGCTGCTGCTGCGCATGGTCGAACCGGGCCGGGACGCACCCGACACACGGCGCCCGCTCACCCGCGCCGAACTCGATGAATGGGTCGACCCGGCGGTGGCCACGGTGGTCGACCAACTGGCCCGCGCCAGGCTGCTGACCACCGACGAGGACGGCGTCCAGCTCGCCCACGAGGCCCTGCTGACCTGCTGGCCCCGCCTGGCCGGCTGGCTCGAGGAGGACCGCGAACGGCTGCGCCACCACCGGCGCCTGACCGAGGCCGCGCACGCCTGGACGGAGGCCGACCGCGACCTGGGCGCCCTGTACCGGGGCACCCGTCTCGACCGGGCGGAGGAGCTGTTCGCCCAGGACAGCGCACTCACCGCGGCCGAGCGCGAGTTTCTCACGGCGGCCCTTCAGGCCCGCGACGCGGAACGCCGTACGGCCACCAGAGCCGTCCGCCGCTCCCGGATCCTGCTGGGCTCGCTGTCGGCACTCCTCGTCGTGGCCCTGGTGTCCGGCCTGGTCGCCTGGACGCAGGCCCGCGCAGGCGACCGGCAGCGCACCGACACCGCCGCCCGCCGCGTGGCCGACGTCGCCGACTCGCTGCGTACGACCGACCCGCGCACCGCGATGCTGCTGGGCGCCGCGGCCTGGCGCATCTCGCCACTGCCCGAGTCCCGCCGCGCCCTGCTCGGCGCCCTCGCCCAGCCCGAGCTGGACGCCTTCGCCGGTCCCCCACCGGTCGACGGAGCGTCCGACTTCCTGGCCGATGCCGGCCATACCCTGCTCGCGGCCGACGGCCGGACCTGGCGGACCTGGGACGTGGCCACCCACCGCCGCACCGGATCGGGACGGCTGCCGGCCGGCGCCCAGGTGGAAGCCGCCGGTCCCGACGGCCGCGTCCTCGCGCTCTCCACCTACGCCGGCGTGCGGCTCTGGGACACGGCGCACGGCCGCTGGACCGGGGATCCCCGCGCCCTGCCCGCTGACACCACGACCGTCGCCTTCGGCGTCGGCGGCCGCAGCTACCTGGTCAGCGCAGTGGACGACGATCGCGTGCAGCTGCGTTCCGTCGCCGACGGCAGAGTGCTGTTCGAGACCCGGGCACCGGACGAGACCGAAGTCGCCCCCAGTCCCGACGACCGGCAGGTCGCCGTCTGCCCCGCCGGGAAGTCACCACAGGTCTGGGAAACGGCGGATCTTCGGCCCCTCCCCGGCGCCTGGCAGAAGGTCAGCGGCCTGTGCGACGACGAGAACTCCCGGATCGTGTTCGGCGCGGGAAACTCGGACGCCGGCCACCGCTTCGCCGCCGTCTTCGCGGCCGGTGTACGTGTCTGGGACACCCGTACCGGACGCGAGGTGGCGAAGCTCGACGCACCGGACGTGAAGACGGCCGTCCTCAGTGCCGACGGAGCCTTCCTGGCAGCAACCAACGGCAAGGAGATCACGGTGTGGCGGCTGTCGGCTCCCCAAGTCCCCGTCTTCCGCCACACCGTCGAGGACCAGCACCTCTACGGCACCCTCGCCTGGGACCCCGGTCACTCCACCCTCCGCTACCTGGAAGGCGGTGTCGTCCACTCGCTCGACACGACCACGGCCACGACACCCGCGTGGGACGCGCGGGCCATGGACCGTGTCCTGCTCGCGCCGGACGGCCGGACCCTCGCCACCGTCCGACGCGAGGGAACCCGCTTCCGCTTCGAACTGCGCGACACCCACGACGGACGGGTGACGCGAATCCTGCCGTCAGTACCGTTGCCCGTGTCGCGGGACCCCGCAAGTCCCGTTGTCGCGCGGTACGTCCAGCCCCTGATGACCTTCAGCCCGGACAGCGCGACGTTCGCGTACGGCCTGTCGGCCGTCCAGCAGGAGACCTCTACGCAGCGGACCACCGTCTGGGACCTGCGCCGCGACCGTGCCCTGAGCACACTGGACCTGGCGCCGACGGCCGGCGCCCCGGGGCCGTTCTCCCTCCGCCTGGGGCCCGCCGGCCGCGTCCTGTACGTCGCTCGTCAGACCAGCCACCTGAACCATGGAGTGGCGTCGACCGACGAGACATGGGACACCGGGCGCGGCACCAGAACCGGTGAGGTGGCGGGACTGAACAGCGACGACTTCGCCGTCCGCCCTGACGGCCGCCTTCTCGTCGGCGACAACCGGGCCTCCTTCCTCCCCTCCCGCCGCAGCAGGGCGCTGCGGCTGGTCCAGGGCGACGGCGTCAGAGCCCTGGCCTTCTCCGCCGACGGCTCCCTGCTGGCGGCGGGCGACCTCACCGGCCGTGTCGGCCTCTGGGACGGCGAACTGCGCCACCGCGCCGGGATCCTGCGCAACGTCTTCCCCGACTCACACACCGACATCCCCGAAGCCGTCAGCGCCCTCGCTCTCAGCCCCGACGGCCGCACCCTCGCCGTCGGCGGCGACGCGGGAACGCTCCAGCTGTGGGACATCACGACCCGGCAGCCCCTCGGCGGAGGCCTGCCGACCCCCGGCGAGGCGATCAGCTCCCTCGCCTTCGGCGCGGACAGCCGTACGCTGTTCACGAGCAGCGCTCACGTTCCGCTGCGCCGCTACGACATCGACCCCGCCCAGGCGATCCGGCGCGTGTGCGCCCGAGCGGGAACATCGCTGACCCAAGCCCAGTGGCAGACGTACGCGCCGGACACGGCGTACCGGAAAGTGTGCGGGCACCATCCGTGACCGATCAGGGCTCACTCACCGGCAGGCAGTTTCGAGGTGATGGATCGGGCCACTTGGAGCACCTTGTCTTCCGACACGGTGGCCGGGGTCGTCGAGGTGTTCGCGGCGGTCGCGAAGGTCAGAACCCAGGTGCGAGCTCCCGCGTTCCACACGACGAGGGTGATGTGCCGACGCGCCTTCACCTGGTGGGCGGTTTTCCGGAAGGCATGTAGGCCCAGGCCGCTCACCGGGTCGATCCGCACGTCGCGCATTCCGTCCGAGGCCGGGTTCGCCATCTGGTGGTGGGCGGCGGACAGTTCGGCGTCGTAGGCGCGGGAGGCAGGGCCGAGGGAGAGCATCGACTTTCCGTCCGCGGAGGCGTAACGGCAGATGTCCGAGGTGTCGCCCTTGCCGGGACTCACCCGGGCGGTAGGCCGGGCCTCGGCGACGAGCTGCTTGGCGGTGCCGACGGTCAGGACGCTGCACAGGCGCGACGGCGACGCCGTCTTCACCGAATCGGCGACGGCAGGGGCGGCGGCACCTGCAGGCGAGGGCGTGGGCACGGCGTCAGTGGTAGTGCCGCAGGCGGTCAGCAGCCCGAACGCGACCGCCGCGATCGATCCGGCGGCGGCACGGGAGAAACGACGCACCGTCATGGGATGAGGTCCTCCTGCTCGGGTGGATCGGGGGGTCTTGGGGCTGCAGGGGCATCCCGCCGGTCGGCGGGATGCCCCTGCGCCCTGGACACGACCGGACGCGGTCACGACCGGGTGGGGTCACTTCCAGAGGTGGTACGTCCCGTAGTCGCTGACGCGTACGTTGGTCGTCCACTTGCCCCAGCGTTCGTTGGACCAGGTGTACTGCCAGGCCTTGTGGTTGGGGTTGCTCGGGGACGGCGTGCAGCGCTTCCCGGTGGAGTGGTAGATGCCCTGGTAGACGCCCTGCGTCCAGCGGCGCTCCACCACCTGGATCGGCTCGGCGAACTGCCCCGGCGACACGCTGGTCGTGAAGGTGAACGCGGTGGTGGTGGAGCCGTTGCGCCCGTACGAGGGGGTGAGTGTGGCGAGCGAGTTCAGGAACTTGCTCAGGCCGCTCGGCACCTTGATGTCGAGGCCGGCCGACCACTGCCAGCCCGTGGTGTGCGATTTCTGCCACTGGTAGGTGCAGGGGGCGGGAGAGTTCCAGGGGCACTGGGTCTTGAAGCCGTGTCGCGAACCCCGCCACACCCAGTCCTGCCAGGTGTTGCGCGCCTGCTGCGTGGTCACCGACAGCGTCTTGTTGGGGGTCGACGAGTTGCCGACGATGTCGGCCTGGGAACCATCCGAATTCTGCAGGCAGACCGTGCTGGCCGCCGAGGCGGAGCCGGGGGCCGTCAGCACCACCAGCGGGGCAAGCCCGAACGCCAGCAGCCCCATCCACTTTCTTCCACTTGAACGCTTGTTCCGCAAGGCCACGGAACCCTCACCACGGCGCGTGCCGCTGTTGAACTCCACCCAGGTCTCCTCTGGTTTTCGGCACCATTCGGCCGAATCGAGTGAACTGATAGCGAACCGATTCGGAGAACGGGGAACGTCAGCAGAGCGAGGGCGGGCGCCAAGCCGAGCCGCACGCCTGAGGTTGTGCCTGAGCAGCCTCACGGACGTTCCCCTGATCGTGCACCGGTAGCGAGCAACCGGCGTCTGACCACGAGATTCGCCGCGGAGAAGTTGTTTCAACACCCGGCGCCCTAGGGTGAATCAACTGCGTGACGCGCATCGCCAGGGGCGTTCACTCGAATTGGCCATCCGCGCCTCGGGAAAGGAGAACTTGTCGTGACCGCGGCTGTTTCCGGGACGGCCGAAGACGGCCTCGTTGGCCGCGCTGTCGGCCACGTCCCAGCAGGTGGTGTCCACCGCCATCAGGCGCGGCCCGGGGTGGGCTCGGTGCCCATCGGCTTGGCGGTCGTCGTGAACAGCACCCGCAGCGGCTCCGGACAGCCGCTGCCGGGCCCGAAACAGTGACGACTTCACCGGGACGTGCCACTCTCCCAGCAGTCCCAGGCCCCCACACGCCCTCGACCAGATGCCGCATCACCTTCGTCGGGCGCGAGGTCGAGCGCCGCCAGGGCGGCCACCGTGGTGCGCAGGCGGCCCATGGTGGCGGCCGCGCCCAAGCCGTGTCCGACCACGTCTCCGACCACCAGCCCCACACGTGCGCCGGAGAGCGGGATGACGTCGTACCAGTCCCCTCCGACGCCCACGGTGCCCGCGGCGGGCCGATAGCGGTGGGCGATCTCGACACCGGCCGGACGGGGCAGGGCCCGGGGCAGGAGGTCACGCTGCAGCAGCAGTGCGGTCATGTGTTCCCGTGTGTACCGGCGGGCGTTGTCCACGCACACCGCCGTACGGGAGACCAGTTCCTCGGCGAGCTCGATCTCCTCGTCGTCGAAGAAGACGCGCGACTCGGACCGTACGAACGTGACCACGCCCAGAAGGGCGCCCCGGACCTCCAGTGGAACGACGAGTGCGCCGGTCGCCGGATCGGTCAGCGGTCCGGCGTCGGTCAGGCAGCGCAGGCGTGTGGCCTCCGAGGTGCCGGCTTCCGTGCCGCCCGCCGCCACGCCCAGTGCCTGCCGCTCCGCGACCCGGCACAGTCCGGGCGGTGTACCGGCGCCGGGGTCCCGTCGCGGGGGGTCCTCACCCCTCAATACCGGTTCCAGGAGGTCCACGGTGGCCGCGTCCGCGAACTCGGGGACCACGAGCTCCACAAGGTCGCCCGCTGTGCGCCGGATGTCGAGGGTCTTGCCGATGCTGCCGCTCACCCGGCCGAGCAGGGCCAGTCGCCGCCGTGCCACATAGCGGTCGGTGATGTCGAGGCCGGCCTCGCAGACCCCGATCGTCCGTCCGCTCTCGTCCTGCAACCGGAAGTACGAACAGGTCCAGACGTGCTCGCGATGGGGATCGAGACGAGTCGGGCTGTGGTAGCGGACGTCGACCATCGGCTCACCCGTCCGCAGAACGTGCTCGATGATCCTTTCGACGTCCGTGGACTGCCTGCCGTCCTCGCTCAGTACGAAGCCCTGGGGAAGGATGTCCCTCACAAACCTGCCGACGACCTCCGCCAGGGTCACGCCGAACTGCTTCTCGATGGCCGTGTTGATCCACCGGACGCGGGCATCGGTGTCGTAGACGACCAATTGGACGGGCGAGTCGCACCGCAGTCCCGCCGGCACGGCCCGGTCGACGGACTGGCGGCGCAGCAGTTCCGCGTCGCTCGCCACGACCAGCCATGCCGGCCCGGTGACGCCGTGTGACAGCGGGCTGAGGGTCAGGGCGGCGGACACGACGCGTCCGTCACGACGGCGCACCGATCGGGTCCCGATCTCCTGTGCTCGCGCGTCACCGGTCGGCGACAGCCCGACACCCGTCTCGGCGTCCGCGAGGATCTCGCCGACGGATCGGCCAAGTACCTCCAAAGGACGGTGACCGAACAACTCCTCGGCCTCCTGGCTCCATCCGACGAACCGCATGTCGTCGTCCAGCACCGCGGTCGCGCTGTGCGGCGTGGGCGGCGAGGCGGAGGCGGGCGAGCGCGGTCCCACGTCGGGGGAGCCTGTGAGACCTGCCATGACCGGTCCTGTCGCTGTCGTGTCCGGCTTTCCCGTCCACCAAATGGAGCGCCGAATGCCTACGGCGGCGTCTGCCGCCGGTATGCCGCGAGGAGGCCGCGCAGCGCCTCGACACCCTGCTCGGTGCGGCCCGGATCGCCGGAGGTGACCTGGTGGAAGACCAGTCCCTCCAGGGCCGCGAAGACGATCTCCACCGCCTCTTCGGACACGCCGAAGCAGGCCAGCGCGTCGCGGACGGCGTCACGGTAGGCGTCGTAGAGCGCCTCGACGTAGGGCTGCAGTTCGGGCCGGCGTCTCGCCTCCAGCTTCAGCTCGTACTGGAACGCCTGCAGATCCGGATCGGCGGCGATGAACGCGGCCAGCGTCGCGGCGAAGTCCTCCAGGCGGCCACTGGCGGGCACCAGCGACGACGTCTCGATGCTGCGCCGCACAGCCCAGCCCAGAGCCTCTTCGAGCAGCGCGTCACGTGATCCGAAGTGGTGGACGACCAGGCCGTGGGTCACTCCGGCCTCGGCGGCCACGGACCGGTACGTCAGCTTCCGCAGGCCCCCTCGGGCGACGACCTTGATGGCCGCGGCCATCAGCGCTTCCCGTCCCTGGCCGTATCCGGGCCGGGTGTCCTGGCCGCCGGCCCCCTCCTCGACCACCGTCTCGGCCGTCATCCACCCCCCTTTCCTCATCCCTGCGCACCCTAGCAAGAGAAACTATCCTATTGACAAGTTATCCGAGTGGATAGATTCTCGGAAGCGCCTCACTACTTCCGCCTCACTGGAGTTCCCATGGCCCTGCCCGAAGGACTGCGCAGCACCCCGTTCTCCCCGCGGTACGACGACCGCGTCGAGGAGTGGATGGACGTCTACGGCCATGCCGTGCCCCTGTTCATCACGGACCCGGTCGAGGAGTACGAGGCGTTCCGCACCGCGGCCGGCGCGCTGGACTACTCGATGCTCTACAAGTGGCACGTCGAGGGTGAGGACGCGCTCGCCACCGTCGACGCCGTCTTCTCGCGGAGCGTCCGCGGGCTCGGGGAGGGCCGTATCGCCTACGGGGTGGTCGTCGACACGGACGGCTTCATGATCGACGACGTGACCGTGGCCGTCCTCGCGCCCGGCCATGTGGTCGTCACCGGCGGCAACCCCGCCACCCAGGAATCGCTGACCGCGCACGCCCCCGAGGGCACCTCGGTCACCGAGCGTCGCGACGAGTTCGCCGTGCTGACCCTGCAGGGGCCGCGCAGCCGCGAGGTTCTTCAGCGGCTCACGCACGTCGACGTCTCCAACGCCGCCTTCCCCTACTACACGTTCGTCCGGGACGTCCTGGTCGCCGGTACCGGGGCGCAGGTCAGCCGGATCGGGTTCACCGCCGAACTCGGCTACGAGATCCAGGTGCCGCGCGAGCGTGCACTGGACCTCTGGGACGCGGTTCTGGACGCGGGCGCCGACCTCGGGGTGAAAGCCGCCGGCGCGATCGCCCTGCTGACCTGCCGCACCGAGGCCGGAATGATCATGGGAGAGCTGGAGTACGACCACACCGTCACCCCGTTCGAATGCCGGATGGGCTGGGCGGTCGACTTCGACAAGGGCCCCTTCCAGGGCCGCGACGCGCTGCTCGCCAAGAAGAGCACCGCGCCGGGGCGCGTGGTCAGCGTCGTCCTGGACACCACGCCCGAGGCCGCCGAGGGCGCCCGGCTGGAGCTGGACGGACGGGACGTCGGCTACGTGACGATGGCCGTGCCCTCCCCCGCCCTCGACGGCGCCACCCTGGGGCTCGCACGCGTGCACCGTGACGCGGTCAAGTCGGGGACCGCGCTGACCGCGGTGGCCGCCGACGGTTCCAAGGCCGACGCCTCGGTGAAGCCCACGCCCGTGTACGACCCCGAGCGCACCCGCGTACGGGCCTGAGCCGGGAGACACCGCAGCCATGCAGCGCTACATCCTCACCGTCAGCTGCCCGGACCAGCCGGGCATCGTGCACGCGCTCTCCGGTGGCATCACCGAGGCCAAGGGCAACATCCTGGAGAGCGCCCAGTTCTCCGATCCCGGCACCGGCACGTTCACCATCCGGGTGCTCCTGGAGACCCCACAGGTCGACGTCGAGATTCTGCGGGACGAGCTCTTTCTGCGGTTGGCCCGCTTCGACCCCGTCCTGTCCCTGCGGCCGGAGAGTCATCGGCGGCGCGCGCTCCTGATGGTGTCGAAGTTCGACCACTGTCTCGTCGACCTGCTCTACCGGTGGCACCTGGGCGAACTGCCCGTCGACATCCCGTTGATCGTCTCCAACCATCCCGACCTGGCAGCCGTCGCACAGCGGTACGGCATCCCGTTCGTCCACCTCCCCGTCACCCGCGACACCAAGCCCGAGGCGGAGGCCGAACTGCTGCGGCTGGTCGCCGAGCATCAGGTCGACTTCGTGGTCCTCGCCCGCTACATGCAGGTCCTCTCCGACGACCTGTGCCGCAGGCTGTCGGGGCGGGTCATCAACATCCACCACTCGTTCCTGCCGGGCTTCAAGGGCGCCAAGCCTTACCACCAGGCCCACGACCGGGGCGTGAAACTCATCGGCGCCACCGCCCACTTCGTCACCGCGGACCTGGACGAGGGCCCGATCATCGAGCAGGACGTCGTACGGGTCGGGCACCGGCACACCGCGCCGGAGCTGGTCGCGATCGGCAGGGACGTCGAGCGGGTCGTCCTGGCGCGGGCGGTGCGGCTGCACGCCGAGGACCGGGTCGTGCTGACCGGCTCGCGCACCGTCGTGTTCTCCTGACCCGAGAGGTTCGTACGACCATGACCACCGCGACGCTGCTCGACGGCAAGGCCGCGGCAGCCGAGATCAAGGCCGAACTCGCCGCACGGGTCCAGGAGCTGAAGGCCCAGGGCGTCACCCCGGGCCTGGGGACCATCCTGGTCGGCGACGACCCGGCCAGCCACTCCTACGTCCGCGGCAAGCACCGCGACTGCACCCAGGTCGGCATCGCGTCGATCCGGGTGGAACTGGCCGCCACCGCCTCCCAGGCCGACGTCGAGGCCGCCGTGCTCCGGCTCAACGCGGACCCGGCGTGCACCGGCTTCATCGTCCAACTGCCGCTGCCCGCCCACATCGACACCCACGCCGTACTGGAGCGCATCGACCCCGCCAAGGACGCCGACGGGCTCCATCCGACGAGCCTGGGACGCCTCGTGCTCGGCATCCCGGCGCCGCTCCCCTGCACGCCCCGCGGCATCATCGACCTGCTGCGCCGCAACCAAGTACCCATCACCGGACGGCAGTTCTGCGTCATCGGCTGCGGGATCACCGTGGGCCGCCCGCTCGGCCTGATGCTCACCCGCAGCACCGAGCACGCGACCGTGACCCTCTGCCACGAGGCCACCCCGGACACCGCGGCCCACGCCCGGGTCGCCGACGTGGTCGTGGCCGCGGCCGGCGTGGCCCACCTGGTCCGGCCCGACTGGATCAAGCCGGGCGCCACGGTCCTGTCCGTGGGCATCACACGGACCGTGGAGGGCATCCTCGGGGACGTCCACCCGGACGTCGGGCAGGTCGCCGGGTCCCTCGCCCCGCCGGTGGGCGGGGTGGGACCGATGACCCGGGCCATGCTGCTGACCAACATCGTCGAAGCCGCGGAGCGCCGTCGGCCATGACAAGGCGGCCGAGGGGCCGAGCCCGAACCGGCTCGGCCCCTTCGCCGTATCCACGCCTACAGGCGACTGGCATAGAAGGTGTAGCGCTCCAGAGGATCCCCCTCGTGGCCCCATGGCCAGGGCGTCACCCGGCCGTCGATCGCGGTGAGGACAGGGCGGGCGTCGGACATGCGGCCCGCGCGGGCCAGGCAGTAGGCGAGCAGCCCGAGGTCGGCGAGCGCGCCGGCCTGGCGCAGACGACCGGGGCTCAGCCATAAGGCGAGCGCCTGATCCACCAACCGTGCGACGTGCGGCTGCGCCCAGTAATGGCTCGCTCCCAGCGCCTGGACTCCCCCGCCGTCGAGTTCGCGGTGGTATTGCCGCACGGCGGCGGTCAACGGCAGGCACGCCGCCGGGGCGTCCGGCGGCATGGCGACGGAGAGGTCGTCGAGGAAATCCCGCAGCGCGCTCTGGCTGCCCTGCTCCTCGGGGGACAGATGGCCCAGGATCTGCAGATGCGCCTCGCGGTGCCAGGGATCACGGGCGCGGATCTCCGCCCAGACCGGTGCGAGTTCGGCGCTGGGCCGCCCCAGCGACCGCAGCGCCGACAGCGCACCCACCCAGGGCGTCGGGTCGCGGGGATGTGCCTGGGCGGCGACGCGGCATATCGCCACGGCGTCCCAGGGGTCCGCGGCCAGTTCGGCCCATCCGGCCAGGGTGAGCGCGTCCGGGTCGCCCGGCCGTCGCATCCGCCACCGGCGGGCCAACGCCGGAGCGGCCTGCGCGAGCACTTTGATCCGGTGGCCGCGGCGGTCCCAGTCGGGCCCGGTGTCTCGCAGGAACTGCTCGATCCGGACGATGGCGAGGTCCTGCGGGCCGGGTCCCCGGGAGGACCCCAAGCCCTTGAGCACCCGGCCCAGTTCGACGTCGTCGAGTTCCGGGGCCAGCCGGGGTCTTGCCCTCCGGTTGTTGTCGAAGAGTGCCATGTCGGTGTCAGCGTCCGTCGTGGGCGGCTCGTACGAGGGCGTCGAAGAGGCCCTGCTGAGCGGGGTCCTCGTGAGCGGTGTCCTCCGGGTGCCACTGGACAGCGGTGAACCACTCATGGACGCCGGGGAGTTCGAGTCCTTCCACGGTGCCGTCGGCCGCGCGCGCCGTGACCGCGAGTCCCACGCCGACATGGTGGACACGCTGGTGGTGGTAGCAGGATGCCTCGATCTTCTGTGCGCCGGTCGCTTGCTCCAGCAGTGTGCCGGGCTGGATCGCCACGGGGTGCACGACGTGCCGGTGCTCGCCGTCTGGGCCGCCCATGTCCTGCTCCAGGGTGCCGCCGAGGGCGACGTTGACGACTTGGAGACCGCGGCAGATCGCCAGCAGCGGCAGACCCGAGTCGATGGCCTGACGGACGACTTCGATGTCGAAGGCGTCCTGGGTCTCGTCGACGTCGTAGACACTGGCATGCACACCCTGTGCTCCGTATCGGTGCGGGGCGAGGTCCCCGCCGCCGGGCAGCAGGACGCCGTCGAAGCGGGCGAGACGCCCGGCCGTGTCCCCGGGGGCGGGGTGGATGCTCACCGGCTCTCCGCCGGCCCGCCACACCGCCTCGATCAGGGCGCGGGCGTTGACCTCGGCGGCGTAGCGCAGTGCGGAGGTGGTTGCGGAGAAGCGGGCGGGGATCGCTATCAGGGGGCGGGTCACAGCTGGATCCAGGTGGTCTTGAGCTCGGTGTACTTGTCGATGGCGTGGGCGGACTTGTCGCGGCCGTTGCCGGACTGCTTCATGCCGCCGAAGGGGACGGTCAGGTCGCCCTCCTCGTAGCAGTTGACCCAGACGGTTCCGGCCCTGAGCGCTCGGGCGACCTGGTGGGCGGTGGACAGGTCGGACGTCCACAGGCCCGCGGCGAGGCCGTACTCGGTGTCGTTGGCCAGCCGGACCGCCTCGTCGAGGTCGTCGAAGGCGAGGACGGACAGGACCGGGCCGAAGATCTCCTCGCGGGCCAGCCGCATGCCGGGGTGCACGTGGTCGAAGACGGTAGGGCGCAGGAAACTGCCGCCGGTCTCTGCCAGGGTGCGGCCGCCGCCGACGCGCAGGCGGGCGCCGTCGTCGAGTCCGGTCTCGATGTGGGCGAGGACCCGTTCCAGGTGGCTCTCGCCGACCATGGCGCCCATCTCGGTCGCCGGGTCGAGCGGATCGCCGACCCGCAGTTCGCGGGCGCGCGCCACGACCGCGTCGGTGACCTGGTCGGCGACCGAGGAGTGCACCAGCAGCCGGGAGGGGGCGGTGCACATCTCGCCCTGGTTGAAGAAGATGCCCCAGGCGGCGGTGGCGGCGGCCTTCTCCAGATCAGGGGCGTCGGGGAGGATGATGTTGGGGGACTTGCCGCCGAGTTCGAGCCAGACCCGCTTGAGGTTGGAGTCGGCCGCGTAGTGGAGGAAGTGACGGCCCACGGCGGTCGAGCCGGTGAAGGCCAGGACGTCGACGCCGGGGTGGAGACCGAGGGCGCGCCCGGCGACGGGGCCGTTGCCGTTGACCACGTTGAGCACACCCGGCGGCAGGCCGGCCTCGGTGGCGAGCCGGCCGAGCAGCAGGGCGGAGAGCGGGGAGTTCTCCGACGGCTTCAGTACGACGGTGCAGCCCGCCGCGAGTGCCGGAGCCACCTTCCAGCCGGCCAGCGTCAGGGGGAAGTTCCACGGCACCACCGCGCCCACGACACCCGCCGGCTCGCGGGTGACCAACGCCAGGGCGTCGGGGGCGGTGTGGGGCGACTCGTCGGTGAGTTTGTCGGCGAGCTGCCCGTACCAGCGGAACGTGTTGATGACGGCGCGCAGTTCGATCTCGTACGCGTCCGTGATCGGCTTGCCCATCTCCAGGCTGACGGTCAACGCCAGTTCCTCGCGGCGCTCTTCGAGCAGGTCGGCGACGCGCAGCAGGATCCTGCCGCGGTCGGCCGGTGCGAGGCGCGGCCAGGGGCCGGAGTCGAAGGCACGGCGGGCGGCGGCCACGGCGGCGTCCACCTCCTCCGTGCCCCCGTCGGCGACCTGGGTCAGCACCTGGCCGTCGCGGGGAGAGACGGCGGCGAAGGTCGCCCCTCCCCCGCCCTCGTCCACACCGTCGATGTGGTGGGCGCCGGCCAGGTCGACCGCCTTGGCGCGGCGCAGCCATTCCTCGTGGGTGATGTCCAGCATGCGGAACCTCCGGGGACTTTATTTGATTCCAAACGATATGGTGTGGGCACAGCCGTAACAAGGTTTTGCGGATCGATCCGGCGGGTCCGTGGACCCCGGAAGGAGCCCACCGTGCGCGCACTCGTCATCCAGCACGACCACGTGACCGACATCGGCCCGGTCGGGGCCCGGCTCGTCGAGCGCGGATACCGGCTGAGCGTCGTGACCGTCGTACCGGAACACCGCCACCACGCGCCGGACGTGGCCTTCGACTTCCCGGCGGTCGACGGCTGGGACCTGATCGTGTCGCTCGGCGCCCCGTGGTCGGTCTACGACGAGCCGGCCGTCGGCTCCTGGATCGGCGGTGAACTGGCCCTGTTGCGCAAGGCACACCGCCTCGGTGTCCCGGTGTTCGGTGTCTGCTTCGGCGCGCAGGCGCTGACCACCGCGCTCGGGGGCTCGGTCGAGGCGTCGCCGCACCCGGAGATCGGCTGGGTCGAGATAGACACCGACGACCCGGCACTCATCGGACCCGGCCCGTGGTTCCAGTGGCACTACGACCGCTGCCACCTGCCGCCCGGCGCCGCGGGCGTGGCCCGCACCTCCGTGTGTACCCAGGCGTTCCGGCTCGGACGCAGCCTCGGGGTGCAGTTCCATCCGGAGATGACGACCACGACCGTGCGCCGGTATCTGGAACTCGGCGGTACCGAGGAGTGCGTGCGACTCGGCGTGGACCCCGAAGCGTTGCTCGCCCGGACCCGGGAGCTGGGATCGATGGCCCGTGCGAACGCCCGCCACCTGGTCGACGCGTTCCTCGACCGGGTGGCGGGCGCGGCGGGCTGACCGTTTCATGCGGGCAGCACCAGCGCGGCGACCTCGTCGACCAGCGCCTTCTGGTGCGGCGCGAGATCGTGTCCCGTCATCCCGCCGACCACCGGGAACAGGGCGTCGTCCAGCACCTTGACGCCGGCCAGGGTCTCGATGACGGCGTGCCCGCAGAACGGCACGTAGAAGGGGCTGTAGCCGCCCTCCTGCACCATCGCCACCCTGCCGTCGCAGACCTCGGCGGCGACCTGGAGGACCTGCTCGGTCATGCCCCGGAAACCGCGGCTGGTCACCAGCTGGCGGGCGAGCGGGTCCATCGCGTTGGGGTCGAAACCCGAGGCGACAAGGATGAGTTCGGGGGCGAAGGCGCGAAGGGCGGGTACAACGACCTCTTCGAAGGCGTAGAGATAGCCGAAATCGCCGGTGCCCGGCGGCATCGGGATGTTGATCGCGCTGCCGGGCGCCGCGGGGCCGCCGCGTTCCGTGAGATGACCGGAGTCCGGCGGGAAGCAGCCGTCCTGGTGGATGGAGAGGGTCAGGACGTCGGGCTCGTCCCAGAAGACGGACTGGGTGCCGTTGCCGTGGTGGACGTCCCAGTCGACCACCGCCACCCGTTCCACCCCCAACGTGGCGCGGGCGTGGGCGACCGCGATCGCCGCGTTGTTGAGCATGCAGAACCCCATGCCGGTGTGCGCCGGGGCGTGGTGACCGCACGGGTGGACGAGCGCGTAGCCGTTGTCCACCCGCCCGGCGACGACGGCCTCGACCAGCTCGATCGCACCGCCGGCGGCGAGCGCGGCGATCTCGTAACCCCCCTTGCCGAACGGGGAGATGCCGTCGCCGGCGTCACCGCCCTTGGGCAGTGTGCTCTCGTGGCGCAGCCGGGCGACATGGTCGGGGGTGTGGACCCGCAGTACCTCTTCCTCGGTGGCGTGTCGTGCCTCGACACGTTCCAGATGGTCGATCAGGCCGGACACTGCGACGAGTTCGTGGAGCCGTCGCTTGGTGTCGGCGTGTGCCACATGGTGGCCGATCGGCTGGAGCCCCGCGGCAGGATCGGCGGGGAAGAGCCCGCCGCTGCCGGTGTCGCCCCAGCCGAAGAGTTCGTGCCAGACGTATCCGGTGGTCATGTCCGTCCTTGTTGTCCGGTGCGCCAACAACCAGCGCCCTCACAGGGAGTCGTCGGCGCGGTACACGGCCGACTTACCGTGGCGCAGGGAGCCGATGGGTAGCCGGCTTCAGGCGGGCGGGGCGGCAGGTGTGGCCCGCGCGGAGCGCCGGGCCACACCTGCCGGCGGACCTCAGCCGGTGACGGCCGACCGCCCGCTGCTCAGCCGTGCGACCACGACACCGAGGACCAGGACCGCGGGAACGGTCAGCTCCAGCCAGGTCGCCGTGGTCGAGTCGCCGCCGATGAGGGTCGTGAAGTTGGCGAGGATCAGCCAGATCGCACCGGCGATGCCGAGCGCGCCCAGGATGGGGGCGATCAAAGTGTTCCAGGGGCGGGTGTCCAGCCGCTCGCGCCGGAAGAACACCACCACCGACACGGACGTGAGCATGTACAGGAGCATGATCCCCAGCACGGACACCCCGCTGAACCACGAGAAGAGGGTCAACACCGGGTCCTTGCCCAGCATCGCGAAGGGCATGACGAGCAGCAGGGAGATCACGGTCTGCGCGGTGCCCGCCACCCACGGGGAGTGGCGCCGGTTGATCGCGGTCAGCCCGTGGGGCAGCAGGCCGTCGCGGCCGAGGGAGAAGAGGTAGCGGTTGGCGGAGTTGTGGAAGGCGAGGATGCCGGCGAAGAGGGAGGTCGCCAGGAGGATCGGCAGGACGTCGCCCACCCAGGCGCCGAACTGCGCGGTGATCGGTGCGAAGACCCATGCCGTGGCGTCGCCGCTTTCCAGCGCCTTGCCCGCCTCGGCGGTGGCGCGGGAGGCACCGTGGGCGGAGACCAGCATCCACGAGGTGAAGGCGAAGAAGCCGGTGATCACGGCGACGGAGAGGTACGTGGCCCGGGGCACCGTCTTGCGCGGTTCACGCGCCTCTTCGCCGTAGATGGCGGTGGCCTCGAAGCCGAACATCGACGCGACGGCGAACATCAGGGCCACGCCGGGAGCGCCCTGGAGCGCGGCGTGCGGCGAGAAGCTGTCGGTGAAGCCGAGCCCCTCGGGTCCGCCGCCCTTGAAGAGGGTGACCAGGGCGAAGACGATCAAAATGCTGAACTCGGCCAGAACGAACACAGCCAGCACCTTGGCACCCATCTCGAT
The DNA here is from genome assembly GCF_048159505.1 of Streptomyces sp. T028. Lineage (NCBI taxonomy): Bacteria > Bacillati > Actinomycetota > Actinomycetes > Kitasatosporales > Streptomycetaceae > Streptomyces > Streptomyces sp. T028. The sequence continues at coordinate 28,670 of NZ_JBLRVZ010000019.1, read as the reverse complement.
GCCGGATGCGCCGAGGGCCTGGACGATCGCCATGGTGACCAAGGTCCAGACCCACCACGGGGCGTTCAAGCCGGTGTACTGGTCCACCAGCCCGGTGACGATCGATCCGTACAGCCCGTACATGGCCGCCTGGACCGCGCAGTAGGCGAAGAGCGCGACACCGGCGCTGCCGGAGCCCACGGGACGGCCGAGCCCCTTGCCGATGTAGGTGTAGAAGGCGCCGGCGTCCACGACATGGCGTCCCATGGCGACGAAGCCCACGGAGAACAGCAGGATGACGACGCCGGCCCCGGCGTAGGCGGCGGGCGCACCCGCGCCGTTGCCGATGGCGACGGCGATGGGCACGGCCCCCGCGATGCCGGTCAGGGGGGCCTGCGCGGAGAGGACGAAGAAGAGGATGCCCAGTACACCGAGAGAGTTGGGCTTGAGTCGGCCAGCGGTGGGTTCGTCCTGCACGGTCTGATTTCTCTGGACCGTTTGACTGTCCACGCGGATCACCTGCCTGAGGAGGGGAGGAGAGGGAGGGTTGTTTTGAGCCAAACGAGTTGCCTCATACTGAGGGGGAACTATCCACATGGCAAGGGGTTGGGTGATGATTTTTCGCCGCCGCTCCCACTACTGACGAGGGCCGCCACGGAAACCCCCGGCGGCCCGGCGGCCATCGGCGATACGCCGATGGCCGGCTACTCGTGGACGGCGATGGCCTGCAGCGGGCAGACGTCCGCGGCTTCTTGCACCTCGTCGGCGTTCGCCGCGTCCACCTCTGCCGTGTACAGCTCGGTGGCCTGGTTCCGCAGGGACAGGCGTCCCTGCTCGTCGAGGGCGAAGAGGTCCGGGGCGGCGTAGACGCACTGGCCGTGGTCCTGGCACTTCCTGAGGTCGACTTCGACGCGCATGGTGGCTCCTGGGTGTGGCGCTGTGCTGTGTGCTGGACGGGGGGGACGGGCAGGCGTGCGGTCAGCGCAGCCGGATCGGCAGGTGGGCGATGCTGCGCAGGAACTCGGTGTGGGTGAAGGTGGGCTCACCGGCGAGCTCGATCGTGCTGAAGCGGTTCACCAGCGTGGTGAAGACGACGTCGGCCTGTGCGCGGGCGAGTACCTGTCCCGCGCAGCCGTGCTGCCCGGAGCCGAAGGCCAGGTGCTGGCTCGCGGCGGCCGGCCGGTCGTGGTCGAAGCGGTCGGGGTCGGGGAAGGCTTCCGGGTCGCGGTTGGCGGAGCCGATGAGCAGGATGAGGACCTCGCCGGCGGGCACGGTCGTGTCGCCGATGACCGTTTCCTGGGTGGTGAGGCGGGAGACCATCTGCTCGGGGGTCTCGATGCGCAGCACCTCGTTGATGAAGCCGGGCCGCGCCTCGGGCTGGTCACGGTAGATGCCGATGTACTCGGGGTGTTCGGCCATGTGCCGGATGCCCTGCACGATGAGGTGCTTGATGTCCAGGTGACCGACGGCGAAGAAGAGCAGGATCGAGAAGACGACCTCGTTCTCGGTCATGTTCCCCGCGTCCTGCTCGGCGAGGAAGTGGTCGATGAGTCCGTTGCCGGGGTGGGCGCGCTTGTGGTCGACGAGGGCACGGTTGTGCCGCTCGTACCACTCGAAGGCTTCGCCGGTGACCCGCCAGTCCTCCTCGTCCGAGCCGGGTCCGAGGCTCAGGCCGATGTCGTAGGTGGCCTTCTGGATCTCCAGCATCTTCGCGGGCTCGACACCGAAGATGTGACAGATGGTGTCGAAGGTCGAGCGCAGCGCGAGGTCGTCCACCGCGTCGAGCGTGCCGCCTCCCTCGACCGCCTTGTCGAGCACGGCGTCCACGGACGCCTGCATCGCCTTGGACCACTCCTCCACCGCCTTGGGCGTGAACCAGCGGTTGGTGATGCGGCGCAGCCGGGTGTGGTCGGGGGCGTCCTGGCCGAGCACCGTGTCGTGCAGCGGATCGGCCACGCCGAAGTCGAGTTTGCGGACGCTGAGGGTGGGGTTGCGGATCAGCTTCGCGATGTCCTCGTAGCGGGACACCACGTACACGCCGATCGGGTGCCGGTAGACGGGCGCCTCGGCGCGGAGCCGGGCGTAGTACGGGGCGGGGTTCGCCCGGTAGTCGGGGTCGCGGAACGGAAGCAGCTCGGCTGCGGGAGCCTCGATGGTCATGGGGATCTCCTGGGGATGCATGGCGGCCACGGACGGGTCCCTGCCATGAAGGGGAGACTTATCCATCTGGAAAGCTGCGTCAATGCTTCCGGCGGGCGTAACCAACTCTTTACTCGTACGAGATCAAACGAAATCACGGCGCCGAACGGCGAAAGGCTCCGGACAGGGAACGTCCGGAGCCTTGGAACATGCAGGTCAGAGGGATTTTCAGCCGTCCTCGGCGGTACGGTCGGCAGTGTCACCATCGGCGTCACCATCGGCGTCGAGGAACCTCAGCAGGGAGCGCAGCTCTTCGAGTGCGGCATCCGTGACCTCGGGCTCGCCCAGGACGAGCTGGTGCAGTACGAGGCCGTCGAGGGCGGCGAAGACCAGTCGGGTCAGTGCCTTGTCCGCGCCGGTGGGCAGCATCCGGGTCAGTTCGCGCCGGGTGGCGTCGAAGTACTCGTCGTAGAGCGCGCGGATCTGGGGCAGCAGCTCGGGACGGCGGCGCGCTTCGAGCAGCAGCTCGTACTGGAACGCCTGGATGTCGGGATCCGTGGTGACCATGTCCGACAGGCCGACCGAGAAGTCCGCGACCTTGCCGGTGCCCGGTTCGAGCGCGCTGGTGTTCAGCGAGGTGCGGATGGTGTGGGCGAGGGTCTCCTCGATCAGCGCGTCGCGCGAGCCGAAGTGGTGCACCACGAGGCCGTGCGTGACCCCGGCCTCCTCGGCGACCGCCCGGTAGGTGAGCTTGCGCAGGCCGCCCCGCGCGACCACCCGCACGGCGGCGTTCAGCAGGGCCTCGCGTCCCTCGCCGTAGTGCAGGCGCTTGCGTGACGGTCGGCTCTTGGGGGCGTCGGTGGACTCGCTCATGTGGGCGACCCTACCTGCGCAGGCGGCCGCACCGGACGCCCTGCTCGGCAGGTCCGGTGCGGCGCCGTCTCATGGGCTTCCGTCAGCGCCGGGGCGGGCGGATGCCGCGGAACTCCCAGTCGCCGCCGAGCGCGGTGGAGAGGACCTCCTCGGACTCGGTGGGCTGGGCGCCGACGTCGCCACGGATGGGGGTCGGACCGGTGACGATGTGGTTGGTCAGCCTGCCGAGGCCCTCGACCTCGACCTCCACGACGTCGCCGGGCCGCACGGGCCGGGAGTTGGCCGGGGTGCCCGACAGCAGCACGTCGCCCGGGTACAGGGTGATCGTGCGGGCGATGTCGGCGACGAGGTAGTGCATGTCCCACTGCATCTCGTCGGTCGAACCGTCCTGTACGACCTCGCCGTTGACGTACGTCTTCAGGCTCTTGCCGTGGAAGTCCCAGTCGGTGACCAGGCCCGGGCCGAGCGGGCAGAGGGTGTCGGAGCCCTTCACCCGGAGCATGGACCCGGCGTCGGTGTCGCGGAAGTCGTGCAGGCCGTAGTCGTTGGCGATCGTGTAGCCGGCGATGTACTCCCCCGCCTCGTCCGGGGAGATGTTCCGCGCGGTCCTGCCGATGACGATGGCGACCTCGCCCTCGTAGTTGAGCCACTTGCAGCCCTCGGGGCGGACGATCGCGCCCTGGTGGGAGTTGAGGGCGGACGTCGGCTTGTGGAAGTAGGTGGGCGTGTCGGGCAGTTGGATCCCGAACTCGTCCACCCGGCTGCGGTGGTTGAGATGGACGGCGATCACCTTGGACGGGATCACGGGAGGCAGGTGCTGCGCCTCCTCGGTCTTCACGCGGCGGCCGTCCCCGGCGACGAGTTCGTCACCGTCGACGGTGACCTGGACGGCGGCACCGTCGAGGAGGATGCGGCGGTACTCGGGCATGGCTGGGACTCCTGGATTCGACTAGGTACGGCTGTGAGGGGTGCGCGGAGCGGGCAGTCCGGTGCCGGTCCAGCCCTCGGCGGGACGGTCGAACCACAGGTGGACCTGGCCGGTGCCGACGGAGTTCTCGTACTCCCCGTACTGCCGGGCCTGCGCCACGCAGGCCTGCTCGCCGAGGGCGCCGGCCATCATCAGGTAGTGGAAGAACTTCGCCTCGGGCTTGAACTTCCAGAACTCGTCCATGGTGTCGAGGACCTTGTCGTGACGGCCCTCCTTGAACCACGCGATGCGCTCGCCATCGGCCGCACGGGCCTCGGGCGTGAAGATGTGGACCGGGTCGCTCGCCTCGTGGTCGCGCAGCTCGCGCAGCGGCCAGAAGGTGTGGGAGAGCGCGCCGGAGGCGATGAGCAGCACCCGGCGCCCGGGGGTGGCGGCGATGCCGTCGGCGAGCGCCCGGCCGAGCCTCAGATGGTCCTCCATGTCGCCGGTCTGGCAGACACCGATGGTCACCCACCGCTTGTCGGGCAGCCCCTCCCCCAGGAACTTCCAGAGGTTGATGGTGGCGTAGTAGATCGGCAGGTACTCGTCCTCGATCGCGGTGATCCAGGTCCCGTGCTTGTCCGCGAACTTCTCGATGTTGTACGCCAGTTCGGGATCCCCCGGGAAGTCGTACGGCATCCTGCACATGCCCCGCGGCAGCTCCTCGGAGGTGAACAGGCCCGCCCTGCGCTGCTGGGCGGTGACGACGAACTCGACCGTGGTGGCCCAGTGGGAGTCGAGGACGACGACGGTGTCGTAGTCGTCGCGTTCGAAGACGTCCCGGCGGAGTTCGTGAAGTCCGGTGACAAGGGTGATCTCCTTGCCCTCGTTCAGCTCCAGCCGGTCGGCCTCGGGCAGCACGATGGTGGGGACGTGGGCGAGCAGCCCCGCCCCGACGATCTCACCCATGGTCCTTCCACCCCTTCGGTGCGGTGACGGTGTTCTTCAGATCGCAGTAGAAGTCGAAGCTCCAGGTCCCGCCCTCGCGGCCGACGCCGGAGTGCCGGGAGCCGCCGAAGGGGGCCTGCAGATCGCGGACGAAGAAGCAGTTGACCCACACCGTGCCCGCGACGAGCTGTGCGGTGACGCGTTCAGCGCGCTCGGGGTCCCCGGTGGCCACGGTGGCGGCCAGACCGAAGCGGGTGCCGTTCGCCAGCCGGATCGCCTCGTCCTCGTCACGGAAGGTCTGGAGGGTCAGGACGGGCCCGAAGACCTCCTCCTGCACGATCTCACTGTCCTGGGCGACGTCGGTGAGCAGCGTCGGCGCGTAGTACTGGCCGTTCTTGTGATGGCCGCCGATCACCGCCCGCGCCCCGGCCACCAGAGCCCGCTGCACGAAGCCGTCGATCTTCTCCAGCTGGCGAAGGTGGATGTTCGGGCCGATGTCGGTGGCCTCGTCGCGCGGGTCACCCTGCTTGAGCTGAGCCGCCCTGTCGGCGAAACGCCGCGTGAACTCATCGGCGATCGACTCCTCGACGAGGATGCGGGTGGCGGCCAGGCACACCTGCCCCGCATTGTCGTACTGCTCCACCGCGAGGTCCACGGCCAGGTCCAGGTCAGCGTCGGCGAACACCAACAGCGGTGACTTCCCGCCCAGTTCGAGGCTCAGAGGCGTCAGGTTGGCGGCGGCCGACGCGGCGATCCGCTTCGCCGTCGGCACGGACCCGGTGAAACTGATCCGCCGCACGTCGGGGTGCGAGGTGAGAGCGTCGCCGATCTCGGAACCGTACCCCTGGACGACGTTGAGCACTCCGGCGGGCAGCCCGGCCTCGGCGGCGATGTCGGCCAACAGGGAGGCAGTGAGCGGGGACCACTCGGCGGGCTTGAGGACGACGGTGTTGCCCGCCGCGAGCGCGGGGGCGACCTTCCAAGTGGCCAGCATGAGCGGGGCGTTCCACGGCGTGATCAGCACGGACGGCCCGGCGGGATCCCAGCTCACATGATTGCTGTGCCCCCGGGTCTCGAAGTCCTCGTGCTCCAGCTTGAGCAACCAGTCGGCGAAGAAACGGAAGTTGTGCGCCACCCGGGGCATGACCCCACGCCGGTGCGACCGCAACAGCGCGCCGTTGTCGGTGGTTTCGACGATGGACAGCTCTTCGATGCGCTTCTCGACCCCGTCGGCGATGGCGTGCAGGATGCGGGCGCGTTCGGCGCGGGAGGTTCCGGCCCAGGCGGGGAAGGCTGCCTTCGCCGCGGCCACGGCGGCCGCTGCCTCCATCGCGGTGCCCCGGGAGATCGCGCCCAGGACGCTTCCGTCGATCGGTGAGAGGTCGGTGAAGGTGTCGGTGGAGGCGACGCGTTCGCCGCCGATCCAGTGGCGGGTGTCGACGGCGACCCCGGCCACGGTGAGAGTGTGTTCGGTCATACCCGGTCTCCAGGTCGTCTCAGTAGCAGGGATGTCACTCGGCGCCGGACGTGCCGGACTCCAGCAGCCGGCCGCCGTCCCACACCACGCCGACCTGCCGGTAGTACGCGGCGATCGGTTCACGGATCTCCAGCCGGGCCAGCTCCTCCGTGGGCGCCTCGAACAGCTCCAGCTCGGCGTCGCCGACCCAGGGTTGCCCGCCCTCGAAGGAGGCCGCGCCCGACTCGATCAGCTCGTCCAGGGCCAGGCCCTTGCCCTTCTCGATGGAGGGCAGCCAACGGTGGTGGGCCATCGGGTGTCCGTTGACGAAGCCGTTGGTCTCCGACGGCTCCCGCAGGGTGACCACGGCCTGGGCCAGGCGCCGGTCGGCGGCGGCGAGGGTGGCGCCGAAGCGGGCGCCGGCCTCGATGCGCGGGGCGGGACCGTAGGGGTGCGGGCGGGTCTGGTGGATCGAGCCGAGCTTCTTCGGATAGCCCTGGTGCAGCCCGCGGGCGATCGCGAAGTCCTTGTCGACCCAGATGTAGACGCATCGGGTGTAGGTCTGCCCCCGGTACTTGCAGCGGACGACCGCGAACGCCTCCTTGTACTGGGCCAGCACCGGGTCCAGCAGCTCCTGGCCCGATTCCGAGCAGGACTGCCAGTCGGCCCAGATGAGCGCCACGGCGCCCGGGTCCTCGTCGGCCAACTCCAGCGGCTCGGGCAGCAGTTCCCGCACCCGGGAGGGATCCGTGCGGTACTCGACGGTCAGCAGGTCACCGGAGTAGCGCCACGGCGGGGACGGGATCAGCGAGGAGGCGCCGCTCGCCGTCTTGGGGTGGAAGTAGCCACGGACAGTGGACATGAAGGGGTTCCTTACGCGGTGAGGGCGGGCTGCTGGAGCAACTGGGCGCGATAGCGGGCGGCGCCCATCGCGGCGGCCTGGCCGCCGAGCGCGACGACGCCGACGAGCCGGTCCCCGGCGTGGTAGCCGACGAGGACGTCACCGTCGGGGTCACCGTCCAGGACCCGCACGTCGTCCTTGCCCAGCGCGGGGGCGCCGAAGGACTGCAGGCGGAACTCGTGCTGGTCGCTCCAGAAGGTGGGCAGCGGGGCGAAAGGCGCCAATTCCACCTCCATGCCGCTGAGATGGGCGACGAGGGCCTTCGCGGCGTGCTTGGCCGTGTCGGTGGGGATGGACCAGTGCTCGACGCGGCGCGGTACGCCGTCGTAGCGGGCGTTGGGGAAACGGGCGACGTCACCGACCGCGACGACCTCCGGCCGTCCCCCGACCCGCAGTCGCCCGCAGGTCAGGACGCCGTCACCTAGGTCGAGGCCGTTGCCCTCCAGCCACTCGACGTTGGCGACGGAGCCGACCGACTCCACGACCACGTCGGCGGGCAGCACGGTGCCGTCGCTCAGCACGACCCCCGTGACGCGGTCCTCGCCCTCGAAGCCGGACACTCCCGTGCCGAGGGCGAAGCGCACCCCGCGCTCCTCGTGCCGCTTGAGCAACGCGCGGCCGAGCAGTTCACCGAGGGGGCCGACCATGGGCAGCGGCAGCGGATCGACGACGGTCACCTCGCGGACACCGAGCCCTACGGCGGTGGCGGCCACCTCACAGCCGATGAAGCCGGCGCCGACCACGACCACGCGGACGCCGGGCCGGGTCAGCTCGTCCCGCAGACCCTGGGCGTCGGCGAGGGTGCGGACGGTGTGGCGGCCTGTGAGCGGGCCGGGGCAGCGCAGGCGCCGCGGCCGCATCCCGGTGGCCACGACCAGCCCGTCGTACGTGATCTTCGAACCGTCGTCGAGGTCGACGACGCGCCGGTCGAGATCGGCTGTGACGACCTTGGTGCCGAGCCGCCACTCCACGTCGGCGGCGGCTGCCTTCGGCGTGAAGGCGAGTGACGCGAAGGGGGCCTTGCCGGCCAGCACCTCCTTGGACAGCGGGGGCCGGTTGTAGGGCATGTGGGGCTCGTCGCCGATGACGGTGATCGCCCCGGTCCAGCCCGCGGCGCGCAGTTGTTCGGCGGCGCGCAGGCCGCCCATCGAGCCGCCGGCGACGACGACCCGCCCGGTCGTGGATGCTGTCATGGCGGTCAGCCCTCGATCCGGATGGCCTGCAGCGGACACACGTCGGCGGCCTCCTCGACCTCGTCGCGCAGCACTTCGTCCGGGTCGGAGACGTAGACCAGGTGACCGTCGTCGTCCATCGAGAAGACGTCGGGGGCGGCGAAGACGCACTGGCCGTGGTCCTGGCACTTGTTCATGTCGACGACGACCTTCATGGCGGTCCTCCTGAGGGTGAGGGCGTCGGAGCAAAGGAGAGGGAGGAAGAGAGAGGCCCGGCCCGGGTGTGGCCGGGCCCCTCGGCCAACGGGGGCGGCATCCGCCGGACGCCGCGCCCGTCACTCATTTGGCTTCAAACAAGATAGGAAGCCGCCTGGCCCTGGTCAATACCTGTCCAGATGGATAAATTTTTTCCACCACCTCTTGCGAGGACACAACCCCTCTCCATATCGTTCGGGATCAAATGAGCTTCCGGGGCGCGCTCCTTCCCCGCCCCGGCTCCCCTCCTCCGCCCCCTCCCCCAGTGCCCCTGGCACAGGGAGACCCTTCCTTCCGCCAAGGAGACACCGGTGAGCGCATCCGACACCTCAGACATCGGCCGGCACATGGAACGGCTCGCCGCGGAGGGCGTCGACGTGGTCCGGGTGGTCTACCCCGACCTGATCGGCACCGACCGCGCCCGCGAGGTGCTGCTGGACCATCTGCCGTCGGCCTGCGAGCACGGCCTCGCCTTCTGCCGCGCCGTCTACCACACCACCCCGCAGGGCGATGTCGCCGCCGTCACCGGAGGCCTGGACGCCGGCCTGCCGGACGTGACCGTACGCCCCGACCTGTCCACCCTGGCCGTCCTGCCCTGGGAACCGGGTGTGGCCGCCTGTCTCGGCGAGGTCACCGACCCGGCCACGGGAGCCCCGGCACCCGAGTCCCCCCGCGACCTGCTGCGCACCGTCCTGGCCCGCTGCGCCGAGCAGGGTCTGCGCCCCGTCGTCGGCCCCGAACTGGAGTACTTCCTCCTGGAACCCGCCCCCGGCTCGCCCACCGGCTGGCGCCGCTCCCCCGAGACCACCGGCGCCGTCTACACCGCCGGCCTGCGCGCAGACCCGGACAACCACCTGCTGCGCACCCTGCGGTCACTGCGGGACCTGGGGCTCGGTGTCGTCACCGGCAACCACGAGTTCGACGGCGGCCAGTACGAGATCAACCTCACCCACTCCGCCGCCCTCGACGCCGCCGACCGCGCCTTCCGCTTCAAGGCGGCCGTCAAGGAACTCGCCCGCAAGGAAGGCAACCTCGCCACCTTCATGGCCAAACCCTTCGGCGACGCCGGTGGCTCCGGCTTCCACCTCCACCTGTCCTGCAACGACATCGAAGGCCGCAACGCCTTCGACGACCCGGCGGGCGCGTACGGTCTGTCCGCCACCGCCCGGCACGCCCTCGCGGGTATCCTCGCCCACGCCCCCGCGCTCGCGGCCCTGGCCAACCCGACCGTGAACTCGTACAAACGCTTCGGCCCGGACACCCTCGCGCCGTGGCTGATCGACTGGGGTCTCGACAACCGCAGCGCCATGGTCCGCATCCCCCCGGAGCGCGGCTCCGGCGCCCGCCTCGAACTCCGCCTCGGCGACGCCAGCGCCAACCCCTACCTGCTGATCGCCGGCGCGATCGCCGCCGCCCTGCTCGGCGTCCAGGCCGGCGAGGAACCGCCCGCCCCGCTGGAGGGCTACGGCTACGACACCTCCCGGGCCGCCCTGCTGCCCCAGACCCTGCCGGCCGCGCTCGACGCGCTGGAGGCGGACACCGCCCTGACCGACCTGCTCGGCAAGGACTTCACCACGTCCTTCCTCGCCTACAAGCGGGACGAGCTCGAACGCTTCGGCCGGCACGTCACCGACTGGGAGTTCACCGAGTACGCCTACCACCTGTAAGCCCGCCCCGAAGCCCCCGCCCAGGAGATCCACCACCATGACCAGTCCCACCGTTCCCGCCGTCCCCACCACCCGGGCCGAACTGCGCGCAGCCCTCGACGAGCCCCTGCCGCTCGACCGGGTGGACCTCGCCGACCTCGACAACTTCGCCGACGGCGTCACCCCGTGGCGCATGTTCCACACCCTGCGCCACCAGGACCCGGTGCACTGGCAACCCGAAGAGACGCCCAACTCCGGCTTCTGGGCGGTCACCCGGCACGCCGACATCGCCACCGTCGACCGCGACCCGGAGACCTTCACCTCCACACGGTTCGTCAACCTCGAAGAGCTCGACGACGACCAGATCAAGAAGCGCGCCTCCATCCTGGAGATTGACGGCGTCCGCCACCGTGCCCTGCGCAGCGTGATCCAGCGCCAGTTCGGCGCGAGCGTCATCAACAGCTACGGCGACTTCCTGCGCGGACTGACCGCGAAGACCCTCGACGCAGCCCTTGCCAAGGGCACCTTCGACTTCGTCGCCGACGTCTCCGCCGACTTCCCCATCAACGTCCTCGCCCGGCTCCTGGACGTTCCGCCGGAGGACAACCAGCAGCTCATCGACTGGGGCAACCGGATCATCGGCAACACCGACCCCGACTACGCGGACGTGCTGCTGCACAGCGAGGAGAGCGAGAAGTACCGCGACCTGCCGTTCCGCTCCCCGGCCTCGATCGAGGTCTTCGAGTACGGGCGTGAGCTGGCCCGGCAGCGGCGCGGCGGCGACGGCACGGACCTGGTCTCCAAACTGGTCAACACCACTCCCCGGGACGGAGTCCCGCTCTCCGCCCAGGACTTCGACAACTACTTCCTGCTCCTGGTCGTCGCCGGCAACGAGACCACCCGGCACACCATCTCCCACTCCATGCTGGCGTTGTTGCAGCACCCCGACCAGCTGGCGAGGCTGAAGGACGACCCGTCCCTGATCCCGACGGCCGTCGAGGAGTTCCTGCGCTGGGCCTCCCCCGTCTACCACTTCCGCCGCACCGCGACCCGCGACGTCGAACTCGGCGGCAAGAACATCAAGGAGGGCGACAAGGTCGTCATGTGGTACGCCTCCGGCAACCGCGACGAGGAGGTCTTCGGCAACCCCTACGACTTCGACGTCGCCCGGCAGCACAACGACCACGTCACCTTCGGCAAGGGCAGCCCGCACCTGTGCCTGGGCAACCTCCTCGCCCGCACTGAGATCCGCATCATGTTCGAGGAGCTGATCCCCCGCCTCGCCGACATCCGCCTGGTCGGCGAAGTCCCGCGCGTGCGCTCGAACTTCGTCAACGGCATCAAGAAGCTGCCGGTGGAGGTCACCCTCGCCTGACGCATCATCCGCCCCCTTCACCGTCACCGCTGACTGTGGCAGAATTCCCACAGTCAGTGGTGACTGTGAATGAGGGCGGAGGCCATGTCCACCAGGGAGGAACAGCGACGGGCAACCCGTGCCCGGATCGTCGAGGCGGCTGTCGAGTCGCTGATCGAGAGCGGGGTCGCCGTGACCACGACGCTCGAGGTGCAACGCCGCGCCGGTGTGAGTCGGGGTGCGCTGCTGCATCATTTCCCCACGCACGATGAGCTGCTGGGGGCGGCGATCGCTCGGCTGGTGGAGCGCAACGAGGAGGCCGTCCGCAAGGAGATGGCCACCGCGACGCAGGACCAGGATGGGGCCGGAGACCCATTGGAGCGTTCCCTGCGCATTCTCGGGGCAGCTCTGCGCAGCCCGTCGTACGCGGCCGAGTTGGAGCTGTGGGCGGTGGCGCGCACCAAGCCTCGGCTGCGGGAGATCCTGCGGCGCGCGGAAGGAGCGGCCCGGCGCGATCTGTACCGGGTGCTCGGTGAAGTGTTCGGCGGCGAGGCGACGGCCGCGCCAGGGTATCCGCTGGCGGTCGGGCTGACCGTGCTGTTGCTGCGCGGTATGGCGATCTCCGAGGTTCTCCACCGCGAGGGCGGTGAAGGTACCGACCGGGACGTGCTGCTGGCGCAATGGGGCCAGGTCGTGGGTCCGCTGCTCGCCGTCGCCCCGCCCGTGCCCGCGCGAGAAGAAGGAGAACGCCGATGACTGCCGACGACCGCGAGCCCGTCGTGCTGTACGAGGTGAAGGACCGCAAGGCGTACCTGACGTTGAACCGACCCGACCGGCTCAACGCGATCGACGCCCGCATGCCCGGCGAGCTGGCCGCGGCCGTGCGCAGGGCGGGCACTGACCCGGAAGTGCATGTGATCGTCCTGCAGGGCGCCGGACGGTCGTTCTGCTCGGGCTACGACCTGAAGGTCTACGCCGAAGCCGGGCAGGGCACTCAGACCCCGGGGCAGTCGGACGGAGCGTGGGACCCGATCCAGGACTTCGCACAGATGAAGCAGTTCACCGACGACTACTTCTCGCTGTGGCGCTCGCTGAAGCCGACCATCGCCAAGGTGCAGGGCCATGCGGTCGCCGGCGGCAGCGACATCGCCCTGTCCTGCGACATCGTGATCATGGCGGAGGACGCACGGATCGGCTATATGCCCTCACGGGTGTGGGGTTGTCCGACCACCGCGATGTGGGTGTACCGGCTGGGCGCCGAGCGCGCCAAGCGCATGCTGCTGACGGGCGACACCATCGACGGACGTACGGCCGCCGAGTGGGGGCTGGTGCTGGAGGCGGTGCCGGCCGACGACCTGGACGCGCAGGTGGAGGCGTTGGCGGACCGGATGGCGGGGGTACCGGTGAACCAGCTCGCCATGCAGAAACTGATGATCAACCAGGCGTACGACAACATGGGGCTGCACGGTACCCAGATCCTGGCGACGCTGTTCGACGGCATCACCCGGCACTCGCCGGAAGGGCGCTGGTTCCAGGAGTTCGCCGCCACCCATGGTTTCCACGAGGCGGTCAAGTGGCGGGACACCGGCCGCTGGATCCCCGACGGTGGCGGCCCGATCCCCACCGCGGACGACCTCGCGAAGGACTGACCGCCGTGACGTCGTCGCCGGAATCCTCAACTGGTCCGCCGACGCCTCCCGGCCGGTTCGGTTCCGGAGCCGACCGCGATTGACGCCCTGCACCAGCCATCCGGGCCGCCCCGAAGCATGTGACACTGCCGAGCCGCCCCGGTCTTTCGCCCGCCCAACCGGCCGCGCCCTGGCCATGGGGCTGGACATCCCGGCTTCCACCACAGTGTGCTGACCGCCTTCAGCGAGCTCATCGCCAGAACGACCGCGCCGACCGTCTCCCAGAGACGAAATCCCATTCGGGCGGCCCGACGGAGGCTCGCTCGAAGTCGAGCGGTTCTGGTCCCTCGGGCGTGCGTGCGATGGTGCCGACCCACCCGTCGCCGCGCACGACACACTCGGGGAGGCCGGGTTCAGGCCACTCCTCCGACGAGCCGCGTGTCCGTCGCTTTCCGCCGTTGAGGCGTGGGGCCACCGGCGTACGAGCGACGCCGCACGAGAGACGCGGCGGACACAGGCGGCAGTGAAGTCCCGTGTCCGCCGCGCTCCGGGCGGGATCACAGGGGGCAGGTGCCCTCGAAGACGACCGTGCCGGGGTCGTTGGGGATCGGGCAGAGGAACTGGTCGTAGCGGGTGTCGTTGTCGACGAAGCGCTTGAGCCAGGCGATGCCGTACTTGGCGACCGTGGTGTTGGCGGCGGCGAAGGTGAAGTGGTCGGCGTTCCTGAGCTCGACGAACGCCTTGTCGCGGACGCCGGTCAGCGCGTCGTAGGCGGGCCGGGCGAACTGGGAGACCGGAGCGACCGTGTCGCCGTCGGCGCCGAAGATCATGGTGGGCACCCTGATCTGGTCGGAGACGTTCATGACGTCCCAGGGCGCCAGTGGGATCGCCGCCTTGAGTGACGGGGTGTTCGCCGCGGTCTCCAGCGTGCCGCCACCGTCAAGGACGTCGAGAAGCACCGGCGAAGCGGGTACGGCCTTTGGAAGGCGTCCGACGGGGCCCGGTGCGGCCCTACACGTCCAGGAGATTTGACGCGTCTCGGACGACTCGATGAGTTTGAACGCGTCGTCGCTTCACCGACTCCATGCCGGGCTTCGGAGCGAGCGGGCGGTGCCTATGATCTCGAGCCGATCAGCTGGGACCGATCGCGCCGGCGGGAGACGAACGACGCGATCGGCACCGGCCGCCCGCTGGCCCCGACTCGATCGGTGCGACCGGCCCCTGGACCTGGTCTCACACGCAGTCCTGGTTGCCCGTCACCGCCAACTCGTCAAGCACCGCCGCGAGTTCACGCATGATCGCGAACGCCGCCTGATTCAGCACCTCCGCCCGCACGGTGCCCATGACGAACGAGCGATCGAGGGGGACGCCCAGCAGCCGGTGCGCCCTCGGACGCCTGTCTGGCCACCCAGCGACGAGGGCGTCCCTTCGAGTCGACGGGACGCCACCCGGATATCGCCGTGCGGTAGCAGCTGCCGGAATCAGCGTGCCGGGCAGCGTTGGCCGGCGCCACGTCTGACCGGGCGCACGAGCGGTTGCCGCAGGGCCCCGACCGCTGCCTGCACCATGCGGCCGCCCCGAACAAGACAAGTTCCCGACACAAGTGCCGGACCATTCCCGGGCCAACGCCTCCGACGAGCTATCCTCGTCCGCCATTTGCGCTGGTCAGCGATGCGTGACCCCTGTACCAGCAGCAGACGAAAAATCTACTGGTGAGCTACTCACCGAAGAAACTGGGCTTCTTCCAGGGGGACACAAAAGGGCGCCTGACCTGGCACTTTGCCAGTCAGGCGCCCTACGCTCGCAGTCACGCAGGGGCCCGCGCGCCGAGCGCATTCCGCCGGGTCCACACCGGAGTGCAACCAGAACGAAATACCGGCGTGGCGGAGATCGTACGGCCGCCTGGCAAGCCCGGAAGCGAGTTCCGTGCGGGTCGGCACATACTTCCGCGCCCGACCCCAGGTCAGGCCATTCGCGGCGGCGTCCGCGCCGGACTGGTTCCGGAACAGCCGACCGTCCGGCACTACGCCGAAGCGTTCAATGTGTACACGGAGAATGCGCACGAACTGTGACGGAACGGGCACAGGCCGGGTCGCCGTGACTGGGCGGCGCTTGAGCCGCCTTCCCATCCAGCTTGCGGCACAGCGCGTCCAGCGCCCGCCACAGCACGTCGTACAAAGCACGACGCAACACTCGCGGCTCCGGATAGCTTGCGCCGGAGTACACCAGGGCAGGGGTGACGGTGGCGAATTGCGTCGGCCAGAGTGCGGCGCGTGATTCCCGGCGTGCGATCCCACCGTTGGTCTACGTTTTCGTGAACCAGGTCGTACCACGTCGTCCGCTGCTTGACAGCTCTCAGCTCGAGGCTGTTCGCGCACCATTCGAGAACTTTTGCATCACATGCGGCTTACGGGATATGGGATTTTTCTACCCCCAACCGTTCTCCCATCGAAATGCACGGCCAGAAACGCAGGCGAAGCCGAACCCCGGGGCGGAGACGGTCGGCTATCCGGATCCGGTCGACAAACGGGCACTGAGCGGGCACACTCCGGCTACCGAACGGGCATCGTTCCCGGCGCCATCGAGGCCTCCAGGGCGTCATTCTGGGCATCCTTCCCTCGAGGAACGGGCACATTCGGTCATGAACTGCTCCACGACGAACCTGGCTAGTACCGGTATTTCCTTGTAGAAATTTGGCCACCGAAGTCCGAACGGGCCGGGCTCCGGTAAGAGCCGGCGCGATCAAAGCGCGCGTAGAGCCGTGAAACGGAGGTGTCGCCGTGGACGCCGATGAACGAAGACGGGCAATTCTGGAAGCGGCACGCCGTTCCGGATCCGTGGACGTCGTACAGCTGGCAGCGGACCTCGGGGTCTCCAAGGAGACAGTGAGGCGCGACCTGAATCTGCTGGAGCGGCACGGGCTGGTCCGCCGTACCCACGGCGGTGCCCATCCCGTGGAGAGCGCGGGCTTCGAGACCACGCTCGCGGTCCGCACCGTCACGCACGTCCCCGAGAAGACCCGGATCGCCGCCGCCGCGGCCGACCTCCTCGGGGACGCCGAGACCGTTTACATCGACGAGGGCTACACCCCGCAGCTCATCGCCGCCGCCCTCCCGCGCAATCGGCCTCTGACCGTGGTCACCTCCTCACTGGCCACCGCCTGCGACCTGGCCTCTTCCGAGAACATCACCGTGCTGCTGCTCGGCGGGCGGGTGCGCGGCGGGACTCTGGCAACGGTCGATCACTGGGCGACCCACATGCTGTCCGGCTTCGTCATCGACCTGGCGTACGTCGGCGCGAACGGAATCTCCCGCGAGTTCGGGCTCACCACCCCCGATCCCGCGGTCAGCGAGGTCAAGGCGCAGGTCCTCAAGGCCGCCAGGCGCCGGGTCTACTCCGGGGTCCACACGAAGTTCGGTGCCGTGAGCTTCTGCCGCTTCGCGGACGTCACGGACTTCGAGGCGATCATCACCGACACCGGGCTGCCCGCCTCCGAGGCGCACCGCTACTCACTGCTGGGCCCCGAAGTCATCCGGGCCTGAGCCGCACTCACCAACCGCATCCCACCACCCCCGCAAACCCGTGGGCTTGGTTCCCCACGCCCTCGAAACACTCCCTGGAGTCACTCATGCGCACACGGAGAACGATCCATGTCCTCGCCGCGGCCGCGGCCGCGGGCTCGCTGCTGGTCGCCTGCAGCGGGGCGGGCGGCTCGTCGAGTTCCGGTGGCGGCGGCAAGTCCATCAACGTACTGATGGTCGGCAACCCGCAGATGGAGGACATCGAGAAGCTCACGAAGGACACGTTCACGAAGGACACCGGGATCAAGGTGAACTTCTCGATCCTTCCCGAGAACGAGCTGCGCGACAAGGTCACCCAGGACGTCGCGACCCAGGCCGGCCAGTACGACGTCGCCACCGTCGGCGCCTACGAGATACCCATCTGGCAGAAGAACGGCTGGCTGCACGAACTCAGTTCCTACGCCGCCAAGGACACGAGCTTCGACGAGTCCGACCTGCTCAAGCCAGTGGTCACCTCGCTGTCCGGCTCCGACGGCAAGCTGTACGCCCTGCCGTTCTACAGCGAGTCGTCCTTCCTCATGTACAACAAGGACGTCATGGAGGCGCAGGGCATCACGGTGCCCGAGCACCCGACCTGGCAGCAGGTCGCCGACATCGCGGCCAAGGTCGACGGCGCCGAGCCCGGCATGAAGGGCATCTGCCTGCGCGGGCTCGCGGGTTGGGGTGAGCTCGGGGCGTCGCTGACGACCGTGGTCAACACCTTCGGCGGCACCTGGTTCACCGAGGACTGGCAGGCCGAGGTCAACAGCCCGGAGTTCAACAAGGCGACGAACTTCTACGTCGACCTGGTCAGGAAGCACGGCGAGGCGGGCGCGTCCCAGTCCGGGTTCACCGAGTGTCTGAACGCCATGAGCCAGAAGAAGGTCGCGATGTGGTACGACGCGACCAGCGCGGCCGGTTCCCTGGAGGACCCCGCCTCCAGCAAGATCGCCGGTCATGTCGGTTACGCCTACGCGCCGACCGTCGAGACCAAGAGCAGTGGCTGGCTGTGGAGTTGGGCCTGGGCCATGCCCAAGACCACCAAGAACGCCGACGCGGCCTCGAAGTTCATGCTGTGGGCCTCCAGCAAGAAGTACGAGCGGCTGGTCGGTGAGAAGCTCGGCTGGTCGCGCGTCCCGGCCGGCAAGCGGGCCAGCACCTACGAGATCCCCCAGTACCAGAAGGCGGCCTCGTCCTTCGCCGACATCACGCTGAAGTCCATCGAGGGGGCCGACCCGTCGAACCCGGGTGTCCAGCCGCGGCCGACGGTGGGCGTCCAGTACGTGGCCATCCCCGAGTTCCAGGACCTGGGCACCAAGGTGACCCAGGAGATCTCCGCCGCCATCGCCGGCAAGACCAGCGTGGACAAGGCGCTCGACGACGGCCAGAAGCTCGCCGAGGACGTCGCCAAGAACTACCGGTGACCCCTGCGAGCCACCCGGCCGGACCTCCCCCCGGCCGGGCACCCGCTTCCACCTACCCGGCCGTCACTGGCGGAGGAAAGTCCATGACCACGCTCACCGTTCCCCCCAGAACAGCATCACCACCCCGGCGCCCGCGCCCGTCCTCCGGCGGCGGCGGCAAGTGGAAGCGCCGCTTCCCGCTGCTGCCGGCGCTCGTCTTCACCATCGTCGTCACCCAGCTGCCCTTCGTGACCACGATCGTGATCTCCACGTTCCAGTGGAACATCCTCAAGCCGGGCGAGCGGCACTTCGTCGGCCTGTCCAACTTCACGTTCGTCTTCACCGACGACCGGTTGCGTACGGCGGTGCTCAACACCGTCGTGCTCACCGCGTCCGTGGTCCTCATCAGCGTGATCCTGGGCCTCGGCCTGGCGATGCTGCTTGACCGCCGGTTCATCGGCCGCGGCCTGGCCCGCACGCTGCTCATCGCTCCGTTCCTGGTCATGCCGGTCGCGGCGGCGCTGCTGTGGAAGCACGCCCTCTACAACCCCGACTACGGTCTGCTCAACGGCACTCTCAACGCCGTGTACCGCCTCTTCGGCGCCGACAGCGGCCCCACGGTCGACTGGGTGTCGTCGTATCCGATGCCCGCGGTGGTGCTGTCGCTGGTGTGGCAGTGGACACCGTTCATGATGCTCATCCTGCTGGCCGGTCTGCAGGCGCAGCCCGGTGACATCCTGGAGGCGGCGAAGGTCGACGGGGCGTCGGCCATGGCCACCTTCCGGCACATCACGCTGCCGCATCTGCGCCAGTACATCGAGCTGGGCGTCCTGCTCGGCACGATCTACGTCGTGCAGACCTTCGACGCGGTCTACACCATCACCCAGGGCGGCCCGGGCTCGCAGACCACCAACCTGCCCTACGAGATCTACCTGACCATGTTCCGCAAGTTCGAGTACGGTCAGGCGGCCGCCGCCGGTGTGGTCGTCGTACTCGGCTCGATCGTGATCGCGACCTTCGCGCTGCGCACCATCGCGTCGCTGTTCCGTGATGAGGTGTCCCGATGAGCGCGCACACGACGGTCGCGCCCGGCGCCCGGCTGAAGACGCTGGTCCGCCGCCGCGACGACCACGGCAACACAGCGAAGCTGTCCCCGCTGTGGACCTTCGTCGCCTGGCTCGCCACGCTGGCGTTCTTCGCCCCGGTGGCCTGGATGGTGCTCACCTCCTTCCACCAGGAGGCGAACGCGGCGACCAACCCGCCGACCCCGTTCGCGTCCCTCACCTTCGACCAGTACAAGCTGCTGTTCAGCCGCAACATCGCCCCGTATCTGCTCAACTCGGCCATGGCCGGCGTCATTTCGACAGTCCTGGTGCTCGCACTTGCGGTGCCGGCGGCCTACGCACTGTCCATCAAGCCGGTCGAGAAGTGGACGGATGTGATGTTCTTCTTCCTGTCCACCAAGTTCCTCCCGGCCATCGCGGCCCTGCTGCCCGTGTACCTGATCGTCAAGGACGCCGGGATGCTGGACAACGTATGGACACTGATCATCCTCTACACCGCCATGAACCTGCCGATCGCGGTGTGGATGATGCGCTCCTTCCTCGCCGAGGTCCCCAAGGAGATCCTGGAAGCCGCCGAGGTCGACGGCGCGAACCTGCTCACCGTGCTGTGGCGAATCGTCGCCCCCGTCGCCATGCCCGGACTCGCCGCCACCTCGCTGATCTGCTTCATCTTCAGCTGGAACGAGTTCATGTTCGCGGTCAACCTCACCGCCACCAACGCCTCGACCGCACCGGTCTTCCTGGTCGGCTTCATCACCAGCGAGGGCCTCTTCCTCGCCCGGCTGTGCGCCGCCGCCACGCTCGTGTCCCTGCCGGTGCTCATCGCCGGTTTCGCCGCCCAGGACAAACTGGTCCGCGGCCTGTCCCTAGGAGCAGTCAAGTGAGGGCCGCCGTCATCACCGCACCGGGCAAGGTGGAGCTCCAGAACGTCGCCGACCCCGCCCCCGGCCCCCGGGAGGTCGTCATCAAGGTGGCGGCCGTCGGGCTGTGCGGCACCGACCTGCACATCCTCCAGGGCGAGCACGCCCCGAGTCTGCCGATCGTCCCCGGCCACGAGTTCGCCGGCGAGGTCGTCGCGGTCGGCAGCGAGGTGAGCGAGCTGACGGTGGGCACCCGGGTCGCCGCCGACCCGAACATGTACTGCAACGAGTGCCGCTACTGCCGGCTCGGCCGCAACAACCTGTGCGAGCGCTACGCCGCCATCGGCGTCACCCACCCGGGTGCCGCCGCAGAGTTCGTGGCCGCGCCGGTCGCCAACTGCGTACGGCTGCCCGACCATGTGGACACCCAGGACGCGGCCCTGATCGAACCGCTGTCCTGCGCCGTGCGCGGCTATGACGTGCTCAGCAGCAGGCTCGGCTCCCGTGTCCTGATCTACGGCAGCGGGACGATGGGCCTGATGATGCTGGAGCTCGCCAAGCGCACCGGCGCCGCCTCGGTGGACGTTGTCGACGTCAACCCGGAACGCCTCGCCACGGCCGAGAAGCTGGGTTGCTCCCAAGTGGCCCTGTCTGCCGGCGAGTTGGATCGATCCGGCGGCTGGGACGTGGTTGTCGACGCGACCGGCAACGCCGCCGCCATCCAGGACGGCCTGGAGCGGGTCGCCAAGGCCGGCACGTTCCTTCAGTTCGGGGTCTCCGACTACGCGACGACGGCCACCATCTCGCCGTACCGCATCTACAACCAGGAGATCACCATCACCGGCTCCATGGCGGTGCTGCACAGCTACGAGCGGGCGGCGGAGCTGTTCGCCACCGGGGTGCTCGACCCGCAGGTGTTCATCAGCCATCGGATGCCGCTCGCCGAGTACCCGCAGGCACTGGAGAAGTTCGCGACCGGCCAGGGACGCAAGATCGTCGTGGTGCCGTGAACCCGCGTCGGATCACCGCGTTGGGCGAGTGCGTCGCGGACGCCTTCACCGAGCCGGCGCAGGCGACATCGCGCTGCTGAACACCGGCCGGGGGCCGGACATGTCCATCCGGTCCCCTTGGTCCGGCAGATGAACCAGCAACCCCACGGCGGTCTCATCGCCCGCACCGACTCACTCGCGGGGTCCCACTCGGCAACCAAGGCAGCGGCACGGAGGGAAACAACCAACCGCCACGTCCCCGGACCGTCATGAAGCGGGGGTCACCTCGGAGTGCTGGGGCACGGTCCACGGCTGGGCGGGTGTGGAGCGGGTCACATACTGCGGGACGGGGGCGGCGTCGGTGCCGGTGTCGCGGGTCAGGCCGTAGCGGACGATGCCCTTGGCAGGGTTGGGGGGCGTGTTGATGTCCGTGTCGACCTGCTCCCAGGTGTACGGGGTGAGGGAGAGGTTGTAGTCGGCATATCCCTGGTTGAGCGTCAGGGTGACCGTGCCGTCGAGGTAGAAGTACTCGTTGTTCCACATCTGTTGGGCGCCCGAGGGCAGCGTGATGTAGCCCGCTTCCCTGTTGCCCATCCAGGTGTGGTCGGCGGGCTCGCCGGGGTGGGTGTCGTCCATCCGGCGGCCGCCTCCGGAGGCGACGTGGAAGAGCTTGCCCTTCAGACCGGTCCAGCTCGGCATGATCATCTCGCCGGTGCGGTTGAACCAGCCGATCTCGTAGCGGATGGAGAGGTAGCCCTTGCCGGTGACGGTGACGTACTGCTGCGGCCAGAACAGCAGGTACCGGCCGCCCAGCGAGCCCTTGAAGGGCTCGGAGTACTTCCCCGTGACGGTCATCGAGCCGGCTTCGGGCCTCTTCGGGAGGATCGCGGGCTTGGTGCCGGGGTCAGGGGAGGTGTCGACGGTGTCCACGGTCTGGCCGTAAACCGGCGCCGACTCGGTGTTCGAGGCGGCGGGACTGGGGCTCTTCGGCGTCGCCCTGGCCTTGGTCCGGCTGGGCGACGGCGAGACCGAGGGACTCGCCGAGACCGACAGGACGCTCGGCATGCGGGTCGCGGAGGCGGTCCCAGTGGCCACCACCGCCCCGTCCGCGGCCTGGGCCGTGTCCGGCGACGACGAACCTCGATGACCGGCCACGGCGATCGCACCGGCCACACACACGGTAGCGAGCGCCACCGCGGCGGTGACCGGTTTACCGGCCGCCCAACGCGCCGTGTCGGTGCGCGGCTTGCGCCGCGACGGCCTCAAGGAGACGTCGGAGGGCGTCTCCGCAGCTGCCTGACCCTGCTGCGGGTCGGACAGCCACGCGTGGCCCGCGACGTAGAAACCGGTGAGCGGCAGCGGCACGAGCGCGATGCCGGCGAGCAGGCTCTCGGCCGGTATCAACGTGCCCTGGCGCCCGGAACATGCGTGGCACTCGCGCACATGCCGGGCCAGGCGCTTGCGCCACAGGGTGGACGGGCGTCCGTCCCACTCCCGGATCGCATCGTGAAGGCCCGGGCATCGCGGCATGGCCCACACCGCGCGGACCACCGTTCGGGCGGTCGCCAGCTGCGCCTTCATCCGCTGCACCCGCACAGCGGCATAGGCCGGGCTCAGCTCCAGCGCTTCCGCCAGTTCGCTGCGGGTGATCTGCCCAGCGGCCTCCAGCCACCACAGGGCGAGCAGGTCGCGGTCCGCCTCGTCCAGCCAACGCGTCGCCTCGGCGGTCTCACGGCGCTGGTCGGCCAGGCCCAGCCGCAGGATCGTCAGATCGACGAAGTCCGCCCCCGGATCCGCGATGCCTTCCACCTCCTCCAGGCCGCCGCCGGTCTGTCGCCCAGGCCGGCTCCTGCTGTCACGTACCTCACGTACGGTGATCGCCACCAGCCATGAGCGGAACGCCGCCGGGTCACGCAGCCCGGCGAGGCCGTTGACCACCTTCAGCATCGTCTCCTGGACCACGTCGTCCACGTCCGCGTGGCCCCGCAGGGCACGGCCGACAATGTTGTAGACCAGAGGCAGATACGACTCGATCAGTTCGTCCATCGCCCGCTGATCGCCCTGCCGAGCCGCGCGTATCACCCGCAGCCCGTCGTCCTCCGCCATGAAGCCTCCGCCCTCGCAGGAATGAATGAGCATCCGTACACCTGGGAGACCCGGCGCCGGGGCCACGGATATCACTTCCCGGGGCGGACCTTTCGTTTCTCTTGCCATGTTCTTCGGCGATTCGGCTCGGCGACACGGGTCGCCGCCCCGCCTGCTTCTCACCGCCCGACCAGGACGCGTCGGCGAGCCCGACGACCTGGCGGAAGGGTACGTCCTGAGCCGGAACCGGGCATCCTCGGCCGCGGTACAGCTCACGGGCCCGCTCCGGCGGGGTGGGCCATGAGCGGGTTCTGCACACACCGGTCCGCACCGGTTGACCGAGGCCGATCCCGCTGGGTGCCCGAATCCACCGGCACGCGTGGGCCGAGGCGTCGGCGGCGATCCGAGTAGGGCCGGGTTCCGTCCGAGGCAGGGGCAGGGATGACACGCGCGACTCCCTTTCCTGGGCCGACGAAGAATCTTCTGGTCTCGTACGCGCCAAAGAAGCTGGGCTTCTTCCAAGGCCACGCGAAGAGGGCGCCTGGCCTGGGAAACCTCCTGTCGGGCGCCTTGCGGCGGCGGGCCCGGCGTCAGCTCCTGTGCCTGGCGAGGAGCAGCGCCACATCGTCGTCCGGCTCGCGGTTCAGGGCGCCGAGCACCATGTCGCACATCTCTTCCAGGGGGAGGCGGGTGCCGTCCAGCAGGTGGAGCAGGCGCTGCAGTCCCACATCAATGGGCGTTTCGTGGCTTTCCACCAGGCCGTCCGTGAACAACGCGAGCAGCGCCCCTTCGGCGAGTTCCCGCTCCTCGACGGTGAACGGCACGCCGCCCACTCCGAGTGGCACTCCGCCGGCGATCTCGAGGAGTTCGGCTTTCCCGTCCGGGTCCACCAGGACCGGCGGCAGATGGCCCGCGCGGGAGAGTTCGCACCGGCCGTGCCTCGGGTCGCAGACGACGTAGAGGCAGGTGGCCAGCGTGTCGGAGTCGCCGAGCGAGGCCGTGAGGTCGTCGAGGTGGTACAGCAGCTCGGCCGGAGGCAGGTCGAGCCGGGCGAGGGCGCGGGTGGCCGTGCGGAGCTGGCCCATGATCGCCGCGGCGTGCACGCCCTTGCCCATCACGTCGCCGACCACGAGGCCGACCTTGCCGTTCCTGAGCGGGAGAACGTCGAACCAGTCCCCGCCCACCTCGCTGATGGCGGGCACATAGCGGGAGGCGACCTCGATGTCGCCGTGGTGCGGTGGCTTCTGGGACAGCAGGCTGCGCTGGAGGGTGAGTGCGGTGTCGCGTTCGCGTCCGTACAGCCGCGCGTTGTCGATACTGATGGCGGCGCGCGCGGCCAGCTCGGTGGCGAGTGTGAGGTCCTGGTCGTCGAACGGCCGGGGGTTGGCCGTGCGGCACAGGCTGAGCGCGCCCAGTACCTCGCCGCGGGCCATCAGCGGAACCACGAGATAGGAGTGGACCCCGGCGCGCCGCAGCGTCTCGGCGGTGGAGTCGTCCCTGGCGATACGCCGTATCACCGTGTCGTCCACGTGCTCCAGCAGAATCGGCCGTGCCTGTCGTACGCACTGGGTGACCAGGAGGAACGAGCTGTGCAGGGCAGGCTCCCCGACCCGTACCGCGGCCTTGACCTCATCGGTGGGAGGGCTCGCTTTGAGGGCGAGCGTCCGGAAGTCGAGGGAACCGTCCGCTCGCGGCGCGGCCCCGCCCGCGGGGTTGGCCACCGAGTCGAGTACGTCGACGGCCGCGAGGTCGGCAAGCTCGGGAGCGGCCACGTCCGCCAGTTCCTCTGCCGTGCGTCGCAGGTCGAGCGTGGTGCCGATACGGACGCCGGCGTCGGCCATCACCGCCAGGCGCTCGCGTGCTTTCGCGACCTCTGCCGCCGCCCGCTGGCGCTCGGAGATGTCGAGGATCGCCATCGCCAGGCCCAGCACGCGCCCGTTGGCATCCTCGATCCGGTGGTACGACTCGGAGTACGCGTGGTCCTCGCTGTCGGCGGCCGTCCGGCCGATCGTCTGCTGATCCAGCAGCGGCTCGCCGGTCCGCAGGACCTGCCGCATCCGTGACTCGATGGCCTCCACGTCGAGGGCCGGGAGAACCTCGCCGACGCGGCGGCCCAGCACCGCCTCCTCGGGGACGCCGTTCATGCGTTCCAGCGACGGATTGACACGCACCCACCGCAGGTCGGTGTCGAAGACCGCGATGCCCACCGGCGACTGGCTGACCAGGATGTGGGACAGGGCCAGGTCCCGCTCCACGTTCTGTACCGTCTCGGCGTCGGTGCCCAGGCCGAGGGCGTGGATGTCGCCGCGGGCGTCGCGCAGCTGCATGGTGCGGAACTCCACCCGGCGCGTGGAGCCGTCCTTGTGCCGCACCGGAAAGACCCCCGCCCAGCGCGCGCCCGTCCGCACGCGATCGAACAGCTCGTGCGCCCGCGTGCGGTTCTCCGGTGCCACGAGCAGGGCGTTCGCGTCCTGGCCCAGTGCTTCCGCGGCGGAGAAACCGAGCAGTGACTCGGCTTCGGGGCTCCACAGCACGATCCGGCCGTCGCTGCTCAGGACGAGGGCCGCCACCCGCAGTACGTCCAGCAGCCCGCCTGGCGCGGCGGTGATACGGTCCTGCCCGCCGTTCCCGGTCCGGGTCTCTCGCTCAGGCATACCGGGGCTCCTTCCGGCGGCAGCACAGGGGTGCGCTCTGGGCCCCTTCCGCCGGGCTCCCTGTCAGTCATACCTCTGTCGGCGGGGCCCCGCACGCCCTGACAGCCCGTGCCGCGGGTCGACCCGGTTCACGGGAGGCTCGTCATGCGCGGGTCGGTGAGTTGGGCAGGCCGACGAGCGCCTGCCGGTCGTACTCCTCCCGGAAGGGAATCCGGTCGTCAGAAGTCACCGGAAGAGCGAGTTGACGTAGTCGGCCCCGATGCCGATCTCGTCGTAGTGTCTGCAGTCGGCCACGACCACGGCGCCCGTCATCATCGACGCCTCGGGCGAGGCCAGGAACGCCACCAGACCGGCGATCTCCTCGGGCTCGGCCGGCCGGCGCAGCGGATGCGGGCGTCGCTCGACGATCTCGACCCGATCCGGTTCTCCGCACTGAACCGCGAGTTCCACTTCACCCTCCACGAACGCTGCCCGAACGAGCGCGTCCGGGGGCTGCTGGAGACCCAGTGGGCCCGCCTGGACACCATCCGGCGCTCGGTGTCCCCCCACGTCCCCGGCCGTTCCAGGTCCTCGGTCGCCGAGCACGCGGAACTGCTCGACCTCATCGCCGCGGGCGCACCGGCGGAACGCGTCGAACAGGCGGCCCGGGCGCACAAGTTGCGCACGGCCGCGGCGGTGTCCGCGGGCAGCGGCGGCACACCGTAGGCCACGCCGGGTTCGCACGGAGGTCCGTGGGTGGGTGGCGCGGTGCGCCGTCACGGGACCCGATGCGGCCGACGCCCGTGCAGGACCGCCGTGTACACGTCCGCCGTGGCCGCCGCGGCCGCGGCCCTGCCGAAGGAGCGGGCGTGGCGGACCGCGGCCTCATCCAGCCGGGCGGTGCGGGCCGGGTCGTCGGCGAAGGCGGACAGCGCCCGCGCGTAGTGCGCCGGATCGTGCCCCGGTACGAGAACGCCGCTCACCCCGTCCCGTACGGCCACCGGCAGACCACCGACCTCGGCGGCGATCACCGGGGGCCGCAGGCCTGCGCCTCGACGGCGACCAGGCCGAAGGACTCGTGTGGGACGGCACGACCAGGACGGACGCCGCCCGGTACCAGTCGGCGAGGGCGAAGGCGTCGCCGGGCGTGCGCATGGTGATGACCCGTCCCATGGCCTCACTCCCGGTTCTGTCGGTGGACTTCGTTCCGGCCACGGCTGGGGACGTCCCTCGGTTCGGGCCGCGTCCTCAGCATTCGATGACGTTGACGGCGAGGCCGCCGCGGGCGGTCTCCTTGTACTTGACCTTCATGTCGGCGCCGGTCTCCTTCATGGTCTTGATGACCTTGTCGAGGGAGACGTGGTGCCGTCCGTCGCCGCGCAGGGCCATCCGGGCGGCGGTGACGGCCTTGACCGCGGCCATGCCGTTGCGTTCGATGCAGGGGATCTGGACCAGACCGCCGACCGGGTCGCAGGTGAGGCCGAGGTTGTGCTCCATGCCGATCTCGGCGGCGTTCTCGACCTGTTCCGGGCTGCCGCCCAGTACCTCGGCGAGGCCTCCGGCGGCCATCGAGCAGGCGGAGCCGACCTCGCCCTGGCAACCGACCTCGGCACCGGAGATGGAGGCGTTCTCCTTGAACAGCATGCCGATCGCGCCCGCCGCGAGCAGGAAGCGGACGATGCCCTCCTCGTCGGCGCCGGGCACGAACTCGAGGAAGTAGTGCAGGACGGCGGGGATGATGCCCGCGGCGCCGTTCGTGGGGGCGGTGACGACCCGGCCGCCCGCGGCGTTCTCCTCGTTCACCGCCATCGCGTAGAGCGTCACCCATTCCATCGCGCGGACCGCCGGGTCGCCCTCGCTGCGCAGTGCCCGGGCCGCCGCCGCGGCCCGGCGACGGACCTTCAGACCGCCGGGGAGGATGCCCTCGCGACCCAGGCCCCGGGAGACACAGGCCCGCATGACGTGCCAGATCTCCAGCAGACCGGCGCGGATCTCCTCCTCGGTGCGCCATGCCTTCTCGTTCTCCAGCATCAGCGCGGAGATCGACAGACCGGTCTCCTTCGTCAGGCGCAGCAGTTCGTCGCCCGTGCGGAACGGGTGCGCCAACGCCGTGTCGTCGGGTTTGATGCGGTCCGCGCCGACGGCGTCCTCGTCGACGACGAAGCCGCCGCCCACCGAGTAGTACGTCCGCTCCGACAGCGGCGCCCCGTCGGCGTCGTACGCGAAGAGGATCATGCCGTTGGCGTGGTACGGCAGCGAGCGCCGGCGGTGCAGGACCAGCTGGGTCGCCATGTCGAAGTCGATCTCGTGGGCGGGGCCGATCTCCGCGCCGAGGAGGCGGATGCGCCCGGTGCTGCGGATCCGCTCGACGTCCAGGTCGGCCCGGGCGACGTCGACCGTGTGCGGCTCGTTGCCCTCCAGGCCGAGGAGCACGGCCTTGGGGGTGCCGTGGCCGTGGCCGGTGGCGCCGAGCGAGCCGAACATCTCCGCCCGTACGGAGGCGGTCTGGGCCAGCAGGCCGTCCTGCTTCAGCCGGGTGACGAACATCCCGGCGGCGCGCATCGGGCCGACGGTGTGCGAGCTGGACGGCCCGATGCCTATGGAGAACAGGTCGAAGACGCTGACTGCCACGCCATGCTCCGTGAGGGTTGTCGTTACAGACCGGGGTAGAGCGGGTGCTTGTCGGCGAGGGCCTGGACCCTGGCCTTCAGGGCTTCGGCGTCTGCCTCCCCGAAGGGGGAAGGCGCCTTGAGGGCTTCGGCGATGACGTCGGCGACCTCGGCGAAGTCCTCGGCGGTGAAGCCGCGGGTGGCCAGGG
>NZ_JBLRVZ010000018.1:0-176394 GCF_048159505.1 Streptomyces sp. T028 | reverse complement strand
GGACCGAGCCCTGTGCCTCCATGACCGCGAGCGGAGCGAAGTTCTCCGAGGCGATCATCTCGAGCGTGGACTGCTGGCGGTTCAGCTCGGCGTCGACCGCGGCGGCGATCTCCGGGTCGAGCTCGTGCAGGGGCGTGTTCAGGACGGACATACGTCTCCTCAGCCGGCGGTGAAGGCGGTGTACTCGTCGGCGGACATCAGGTCCTCCGGCTCCTCGGTGACGCGCACCTTGAAGAGCCAACCGCCTTCGAACGGGGCGGAGTTGACCAGCGCCGGGTCGTCCACGACCTCCTGGTTGATCTCGGTGACCTCACCGGTGACCGGCGCGTACAGCTCGCTGACCGACTTGGTCGACTCCAGCTCGCCACAGGCGTCGCCCGCGGTCACCGTGTCACCGACCTCCGGAAGCTGGGCGTAG
The DNA here is from genome assembly GCF_048159505.1 of Streptomyces sp. T028. NCBI lineage: Bacteria > Bacillati > Actinomycetota > Actinomycetes > Kitasatosporales > Streptomycetaceae > Streptomyces > Streptomyces sp. T028. The sequence goes on along the minus strand of NZ_JBLRVZ010000018.1, from coordinate 175,976 downwards.
ACGACATCGCCGAGCGCGTTGGCCGCGAACTCCGTGATGCCGACCGTCGACACGCCGTCCTCGGCGGCCGACAGCCACTCGTGCTCCTTGCTGTAACGCATCGTCTGGGGGTTGCTCATGGCCTGAATTCTCCTGTACGCGGGGAAGTGCTGGTGTGTGGGGGAGCTGGAACTGCGGGTGAGTAGGCGGGATGCGCCCAGGGTCACGGGCGGCGGTGGCATTCCGTAATGAGCCTGGCACGCTCGGTGTGTTGTCGCGGGCGACAACCAAGTCCCCGGCCCTGGGCGAGTCCCGTACGTGCTCCGGCGGCCGGAAGGGTCGTCGTCGGACAGGCATGACCTGTCAAACTCCCCGGAGCGATTCAGGGAGAGTCTCCCGGATTCGTCCGGGAGAGAACTTCAATTCCGGCGCTTGTAGAACGGCAGCGCCACGACGCGGTATGGCTCGTGGGTGCCCCGGATGTCCACACTGACGCCCGGTGTGCCCACGGCCGCGTGGGCCGCGTCGACGTACGCCATCGCGATCGGCTTGCCCAGGGTGGGGGAGGGGGCGCCGGACGTGACCTCGCCGATCACCTCGCCGCCCGCGACGACGGAGAACCCGGCGCGCGGGATCCGGCGGCCCTCGGCGACCAGGCCGACAAGGACGCGGGGCGGGTTGGCCTCGGCGCGCGCGGCGGCCTCGGTGAGAGCCTCGCGGCCCACGAAGTCGCCCTCCTTGTCGAACCTGACCACGCGGCCGAGCCCGGCGTCGAAGGGAGTCAGGTCGGTGTTCAGCTCGTGCCCGTACAGCGGCATGCCCGCCTCCAGGCGCAGCGTGTCACGGCACGACAGGCCGCACGCGACCAGACCGACGCCCTCGCCCGCCTTCGTCAGCGCCTGCCACAGCTCCACGGCGTGCCCGGGCTTCACGAACAGCTCGAAGCCGTCCTCGCCGGTGTAGCCGGTGCGCGCGATCAGCGCCGGGACACCCGCGACCGTGCCGGGCAGGCCGGCGTAGTACTTCAGGCCGTCCAGGTCGGCGTCCGTGAGCGACTTCAGGATGCCGGGGGACTCCGGGCCCTGGACGGCGATCAGCGCGTACGCGTCACGGTCGTCGCGGACCTCGGCGTCGAAGCCGGCGGCGCGCTCGGTCAGGGCGTCGAGGACCACCTGCGCGTTGGAGGCGTTGGCGACGACCATGTACTCGGTGTCACCGAGCCGGTAGACGATCAGGTCGTCGAGGATGCCGCCATCGGCCCGGCAGATCATGGTGTAGCGGGCGCGGCCGACCCCGACCGCCGCCATGTCGCCGACGAGGGCGAAGTTCAGCAGGTCGGCCGCCTGCGGGCCGGTCACGGTGATCTCGCCCATGTGGGAGAGGTCGAAAAGTCCGGCCCTCGCGCGCACGGCGGTGTGCTCGTCGCGCTCGGAGCCGTAGCGCAGCGGCATGTCCCAGCCGGCGAAGTCGGTCATGGTCGCACCGAGCGAGCGATGCAGGGCATCGAGCGCGGTGTGACGGAGTGCGGTACTGCTCATCGGTCGGTCGTCTCCCAAGGCCTGACGGTGAGGTCGTTCCTCCCCGTTCCTCCCCATCTGTCATCGGAACCTGAGAGGTTCGCCCTGACCACACGGTGGTCACGGCTTGCACCTTGGGTGGGACCACCGGCGACGGCGGCCCGCTTTTCAGATGTGCCTCGCCCGCGCGGTAACGGGGCCTGAGAGATTCAAGGGAGGGACTTGCTCCTTCGGCGCCCCGGCGAAAACTGCTGCTGGGGACTCTCCCGCGCGGATTCAAACGGCCGGTATGCAGTTGGCGCGGACATCATCGCACGCCCGCGCCCGATCGTGGCAGGCCGCATCTGTAACCGGCTTGTGTCTGTACGCGCACGAAATGGGGAGACACCACGCATTACCTTCTCTTTACGCTCGATGGGGAGGAGGGACTTACCCGAACCCCAGGGGAGGACGATCACGGTGGACAGGACCACGGCGAGGACAACGGCCAGGACCACGAAGAGGCCCACGTCGAGGATCACGGCCTTCGCGACCACCTCGGCTCTCACGCTGCCCGCGCTGCCCGCACAGCCCACGGTCCGGGCCCGGGCGGCCTGCGGACCGCAGACCGTCCCCGTCGTCCGGGATCTGCGCGAGCGGGGCGGCCACAGCCCGCACGGCCTGCTCTTCGGCCCCCGTGACCTGGTCGTCGTCACCGGACTGCCCGGCAGCGGCAAGTCCACGCTGATGCGGCGCGCCGTGAAGGGCGCGGCGATCGACTCCCAGGACACCCGCGACCGCTGGGACGCCCGCGCGCCCCGCTTCCTGCCGTACGCCGTCTACCGCCCCCTCGTCCGCCTCGCCCACTACGCCGGACTGCGCCGCGCCCTGCGCACCGGCGAGGGCGTCGTCGTGCACGACTGCGGTACGCAGACCTGGGTGCGCGACTGGCTGGCCCGCGAGGCCCGCCGCCGCGGCGGCACCCTGCACCTGCTCCTCCTCGACGTCACCGCGGACACCGCGATCGAGGGCCAGCGCGAGCGCGGCCGGGGCGTCTCGCGGTACGCGTTCCTGCGGCACCGCAGGGCCGCCACCCGCCTGGTCCGCGCCGTGGAGAAGGGCCGGCTGCCCGCCGGTGTCGGCTCGGCGGTGCTGCTCGACCGGGCCGCGGCGGACACCCTGAACCGGATCGGGTTCACCGGATGAGGTGCATCCACCGTTCACGGACGGCGGAAAGCCCCCTCGTACCCGCTAGCCTTTCAGCCACAACAGCGGTTCCCAGCAGGCGGTAGGCAGATGGACTTCCCCCCGGCGGACTTCCCGGTCTCCCCGGACTTCCCGGCGCAGGCACACCCCCATCCCCACAGCGGATGGCCCGGCAACGAACTGGAGGAGGTGCTCTCCGCCTCCCTCGGCATGCCGAGCGCCGGCGCCCGGATCGTGGAGGTGCTCGGGCGCAGCTTCGTCTGGGTGCCCCTGCCCAACGGCGGCGGCCCGCACAGCGGCCCCCTCGACCTGCCCACGCTGGAGCTGGAGGGCCAGGCCTATGTGCCGGTGTTCAGCTCCGAGGAACAGTTCCGCCAGGCCGTCGGCTCCCACATGTCGTTCACGATCGCCCCGGCGGTCGAGTTCGCCCGGGGGCTGCCCCCTCAGGTCGGCATCCTGATCAACCCGGACGGCACGGTCGGCGCCCCGCTGCCCCCGCAGGCCGTCGCCGAGCTGTGCCGCACCGGCCGCACGGTGCTCGACGGCCCCGCGAGCGGCGGCCGCGTCCGCCTCTTCGAGCCCGACTGGCAGGACGACCCGATGGAGTTCCTCGCCGCCGCCTCCGCCGAGTTCGAGGCGACGGGCGTGGTCCTGACGGCCCGCCGCTGCCTGGCCGCCGTCGAGACGGCGGAACCGGTCATGTTCGTCGGCGTGGAACTCACCCACCTGGACCAGGACGTCCGGGAACTCCCCCTGGACGCCCTGGGCCGAGCGATGGGCCGCACCCCGGTGAAGTGGCCGGTCAACCTGATCCTCCTGGACGTGGCCCAGGACCCGGTGGCCGAATGGATGCGCGACCGCATACGCCCCTTCTACACGAGGCTCGCCTGAAAACTCCGGGGCGAACAGCCAACCTGAAGGGGCGCGGGGAACTGCGCGAAGAGCGACCACGCACCCGCACCCGCCAACGCACAACCGGCTTCCACCCAGTGGGCGCTTAAGCTGTTCACATACGCGGGGCAACTCATAAAGAAGGGGCGGTTCAGGTGAGCGCCAGCGGCATCGCGGCCGGACAGGTCGAGCACATGCTGCGCCAGGTCACGCCCGGGCGCTACGACGCCTACGAGGCCCTCCTGCGCGCGCTCGCGACCCCCGCCTCCGGCCAGGTCTGGATGCTCCTGTGGCAGGGCCGGGCCGGCTCCCCGGACGCCCAGTACGGCAACATGGAGGTGGACGGCCACGGCTACGCCCCCTGTGTCACGTCCGCCCAGGAACTCTCCGCGAGCGGCTGGAACCGGGGCTACGAGGTGGTCGACGGAGTCGACGTGGCCCGCACGCTCTACCCGGACCACTACGGCCTCTGGCTGAACCCGCACGCGCCCGGCGGCGGCGTCGGCATCCCCTGGCTCGACCTGCGCCGCATCGCGACGGGCCTGGACCGCCAGCCCGCCGGCCCCCTGCGGCTGTCCGAACCCGGCATCGAGATCCCGCAGTTCTACGCCCTGCTCGCGCAGAACGCCCACCGCACCCCGGCGGTCCGCGCGCTGCGCCGCGCCTGGGTGCAGCCGGCTCTCGGCGCCCCCTACCTGGCCATCGGCCTCGACGTGTACGACACTTCGCCGTCGGCCGTGGACGCCGTACGGGCGATGATGCAGCAGTCGATCGGCGCCGTACCGGACGGACTGCCGGTCTCGACGGTCGCCATGACCGACGAGCACGACCCGGTCGTGATGTGGATGCGGGCCGGCGCGCGCCCGTTCTACGACCGTGAGGCGCACGTTCCGGCCGCCCCGGCCCAGGCTCCGGCGGGCGGTTACGGCTATCCGCCGGCCGGCCGGTACTGAAAATTGGTAAACCCTGTGGACTCCTGAGGGTTTACGGCCGTTGATCTTCGCGCGTAGATGACGGCGATTCAGGCCGCTTCCATCTGGTGTGTCCGTATAAGTCGCCGTCCGCCCCCCGTTACCCCGCGTCCGGATAACGGAACCTCCATGGTCGCATCACGTTTACGCATCCTTTCGCCGCCAACTCTGGCTACAGATCGCCAAAGCGTTGAAGACTCCCGCTCCAGGGGACTTCGTCCCCGTGTACGACGGAGTGAAACCGCCGCTACGAGCGGCAAGCGCGCGCCGGTCACCGCCGGTTGAGAGGGGTCCCTGCCAGATGACGGCACCATTGCACGAGCCGACCGCGGAAGCGGCCCCGAGCGCGGCTGAAGAAGCGGCGGTCGCCACCGCCGGCGCCAAGGCCGTACAGGGCCGTTCCCTGGGCCGGATCGCCTGGGAACGCCTGAAGCGGGACAAACTCGCCCTGACCGGCGGCATCGTGGTGCTGTTCCTCGTCGTGGTCGCCCTGCTCGCCCCGGTCATCACCGACCTGCTCGGGCAGGACCCGAACGAGTACCACGAGGACCTCATCGACCCGCTCTTCAGCACCCCGACGGGCTCTCTCGGCGGGATCAGCGGCGACCACCTGCTGGGCGTCGAGCCGGTCAACGGCCGTGACATCTTCGCCCGCATCCTCTACGGCGCCCGGATCTCACTCCTCGTCGGCTTCCTGTCCGCCGTCGTCGCCGTGGTCCTCGGTACCGTCCTCGGCATCCTCGCCGGCTTCTTCGGCGGCTGGATCGACTCCCTGATCAGCCGTGTGATGGACGGTCTGCTCGCCTTCCCCCAGCTGCTGTTCATCATCGCGCTGGTCTCCGTCATGCCGAGCGACCTGCTGGGGCTCACCGGTTCGAGCGTGCGCGTGTTCGTGATGATCCTGGTCATCGGCTTCTTCGGCTGGCCCTACATCGGACGCGTGGTGCGCGGCCAGACGCTCTCCCTGCGTGAGCGCGAGTACGTCGAGGCGGCCCGCTCCCTGGGCGCCGGGCGGATGTACATCCTTTTCAAGGAACTGCTGCCCAACCTCGTCGCCCCCATCGTGGTCTACACGACGATGATGATCCCGACCAACATCCTCACCGAGGCGGCCCTCAGCTTCCTGGGCGTGGGCGTCAAGCCCCCCACCGCCTCCTGGGGACAGATGCTGTCCAGCGCGATCGACTACTACGAGTCCGACCCCATGTACATGGTGGTCCCGGGCGTGGCGATCTTCATCACCGTGCTGGCGTTCAACCTCTTCGGTGACGGCGTCCGGGACGCGCTCGACCCGAAGGCCTCCCGGTGAACCGCCGGCCGGTCCCACGACTGAACCGCCGCACCACAGCCCGCACCACAGCCGCACCCCAAATGTCCCGTGGCACCCACACGGGGTCTCTCATCGAATCCGGAGGATCCGAGATCGTGACTACCCAACGCACCTCAGGGCGGCGGAAGCAGGCGTTTGCCGCTGCCGCCGCGGTCGCCGCGCTGCTGACCACGGCGGCGTGCGGCGGCGGTGACAGTGACAACGACAGCGGCAAGGGTTCGGCCACCGGCGCCGCCGGCTACGACGCCGCGAACGGCAAGGTCGCCCAGGCCTCGCTCGCCAAGAAGGGCGGCACGCTGAAGTTCGGCGGTGCTCAGGACGCCGACTTCTGGGACACCACGCGCGGTTACTACGGCTTCATGTGGAACTTCGCGCGCTACTACAGCCGCCAGCTCGTCACGAACAAGGCGGCGGCCGGTGAGGCCGGCGCGGAGCTGACCCCGGACCTCGCCACCGGCCTTGCCAAGGTCACCGACGACGGCAAGACCTACACGTACACCCTGCGCGACGGCATCACCTGGGAGGACGGCAAGCCGATCACCTCCCAGGACGTCAAGTACGGCATCGAGCGCGTGTGGGCGCAGGACGTGCTGTCCGGCGGCCCGACGTACCTGAAGGACATCCTCGACCCCGACGGCGCCTACAAGGGTCCCTACAAGGACACCTCCAAGGACAAGCTCGGTCTGAAGGCGATCGACACGCCCGACGACAAGACCATCGTCTTCCACCTGCCGCAGGCCAACTCGGACTTCGAGGACATCCTGTCCCTGGTCTCGGCCTCCCCGGTCCGTCAGGACAAGGACACCAAGGCCAAGTACACCCTGCACCCGTTCTCCTCGGGTCCGTACAAGTTCGAGTCCTACAACCCGGGCAAGGACCTCACCCTGGTCCGCAACACCGAGTGGAAGCAGGACTCGGACCCGATCCGCAAGGCCTACCCGGACAAGATCACCATCCAGTTCTTCTCGGACGCCAACCAGCTCGACCAGCGTCTGATCAACGGTGACCTGGACCTGGACATCAACCAGACCGGCATGTCCCCGCAGGGCCGCACCACCGCCCTGAAGGAGCACAAGGCCAACCTGGACAACCCGACCACGGGTTACATCCGCTACGCGGTCTTCCCGCAGAGCGTGGCGCCGTTCGACAACATCGAGTGCCGCAAGGCCGTGATCTACGGCGCCGACCACGTGTCGCTGCAGACCGCGCGCGGTGGCCCGGTGGCCGGCGGTGACATCGGCACCAACATGCTGCCGCCGTTCCTCCCGGGTGGCGAGGGCCAGAAGTACGACCCGTACGCGATCGCCGGTGCCGGCAAGAGCGGTGACGAGGCCAAGGCCAAGGAGGCCCTGAAGGCCTGCGGTCAGCCGAACGGCTTCAAGACCACCATCGCCGTCCGCAACAACAAGCCGGCCGAGGTGGCCACCGCCCAGTCCCTGCAGGCGTCGCTGAAGAAGATCGGCATCACCGCCGAGATCGACCAGTACGACGGCTCGCAGACCTCCGGCATCATCGGTAGCCCCGCCAACGTGAAGAAGAAGGGCTACGGCATCATCATCATGGGCTGGGGCGCCGACTTCGCGTCGGTCCAGGGCTTCGGTCTGCCGCTGTGGGACAGCAAGTACATCGCCGAGAGCGGTAACAACAACTACGCCCTCATCAAGGACAAGACCATCGACGGTCTGTTCGACTCGTACGTCACCACCCTGGACGACGCCGGCAAGACCAAGATCGCCACGGAGATCAACCACAAGGTGATGGAGGGCGCGTACTACCTGCCCTTCACCTTCGAGAAGACGATCAACTGGCGCTCGGACAACCTGGCGAACGTCTACACCAGCGCGGGCACGAACGGCACGTACGACTTCGTGAACCTCGCCCTGAAGAACCCGAAGAAGTAGACCGGCACACCCGCCGAACGGCACGAAAGGCAGGTGAAGGCCGGCGCGGCGTGACCGCGGGCCACCGTGGGGGTACCTCCCACGCCTTTGAGGCAGTGGGGGACTCCGGTGGCCCGCGGTCCGCGGCGGGCCGAGAGCTGTGCTCGCTTACCTCATCAGGCGGTTGTTCGCCGCCGCAGTGATGCTCGTGGTCATCGTCATGGTGGTCTTCGGCATCTTCTTCCTGATCCCCAAGTGGGCGGGCGTCGACATCGCGCTGAGCTTCGTGGGCAAGCAGGCCGACCCTGCCGCCGTCGAGGGCGTGCGGGAGAAGCTGGGTCTGGCCGACCCGATCTACGTCCAGGTCTGGGAGTTCTTCAAGGGCATCTTCGCCGGCCGCACCTACACGGGCGGCGGGGACACGGTCCACTGCTCCGCCCCGTGCTTCGGCTACTCCTTCCGCAGCGAGCAGGCCATCTGGCCGGTGCTCACCGACCGCTTCCCGGTCACCCTGGGGCTCGCGCTCGGTGCCGCCGTGCTGTGGCTGGTCCTCGGTGTCGCGGCGGGTGTGCTCTCCGCTCTCAAGCGGGGCAGCCTGTGGGACCGCAGCGCGATGGTCATCGCGCTCTCCGGCGTCTCCCTGCCGATCTACTTCACCGGCATGATCGCCCTGTCGATCTTCGTCTACGGACTGGATCTGTTCGACGGTCAGTACGTGCCCCTGGAGGACAGCTTCTCCGGCTGGTTCGGCGGCATGATCCTGCCGTGGGTCACCCTTGCCTTCCTCTACGCCGCGATGTACGCCCGGATCACCCGCGCCACCATGCTGGAGATCCTCGGCGAGGACTACATCCGCACCGCCCGGGCCAAGGGCCTCAAGGAGCAGACCGTCATCGGCAAGCACGCCATGCGCTCCACGATGACGCCCATCCTCACCATGCTCGGCATGGACCTCGGCGCCCTCATCGGCGGCGCGATCCTGACCGAGACGGCGTTCAACCTGCCCGGTCTCGGCCAGGCGGTCCTCAACGCCATCAAGACCCAGGACCTGCCGATCATCCTCGGCGTCACCCTGATCACCTCCCTCGCGGTGCTCGTCGCCAACCTCGTGGTGGACATCCTTTACGCCGTGATCGACCCCCGAGTGAGGCTCGCATGACCGACCTCAGCAAGACCGGAGCGGCCGTGGGCGAGCCCACCCCCGCCTCGCCGGCCCCCTCCGCCTTCCTCGAAGTACGCGACCTGAAGGTGCACTTCCCCACCGACGACGGCCTGGTCAAGTCCGTCGACGGGCTCAGCTTCCAGCTGGAGAAGGGCAAGACCCTCGGGATCGTCGGCGAGTCCGGTTCCGGCAAGTCGGTGACCTCGCTCGGCATCATGGGCCTGCACACCGCCGGCCAGTACGGCAAGCGCAAGGCGCAGATCTCCGGTGAGATCTGGCTGAACGGCACCGAGCTGCTCGGCGCCGACCCGGACTACGTCCGCAGGCTGCGCGGCCGCGAGATGGCGATGATCTTCCAGGACCCGCTGTCGGCGCTGCACCCGTACTACACGATCGGCCAGCAGATCGTGGAGGCGTACCGGATCCACCACGACGTCGACAAGAAGACCGCGCGCAGGCGCGCGGTCGAGATGCTCGACCGGGTCGGCATCCCGCAGCCCGACAAGCGCGTCGACAACTATCCGCACGAGTTCTCCGGCGGTATGCGCCAGCGCGCGATGATCGCGATGTCGCTGGTCAACAACCCCGAGCTGCTCATCGCGGACGAGCCGACGACCGCCCTGGACGTGACCGTCCAGGCGCAGATCCTGGACCTCATCCGGGATCTGCAGAAGGAGTTCGGCTCCGCGGTCATCGTCATCACCCACGACCTGGGCGTCGTCGCCGAACTCGCCGACGACATCCTGGTGATGTACGGCGGCCGCTGTGTCGAGCGCGGCCCGGCCGAGAAGGTGTTCTACGAGCCCCGCCACCCCTACACCTGGGGCCTGCTCGGCTCGATGCCGCGGCTGGACCGCGACCAGCAGGAGCGCCTGATCCCGGTCAAGGGCTCCCCGCCCTCCCTGATCAACGTCCCGTCCGGCTGCGCCTTCAACCCGCGCTGCCCGTACGCGGACCTCCCGAAGGACAACGTCACCCGCACCGTCCGGCCCGAGCTCGCCGAGGTCGGCAGCCGGCACTGGGCGGCCTGCCACCTTGAGCCGGAGCAGCGGGAGCGTATCTGGACCGAAGAGATTGCGCCGAAGCTGTGAGTGACGAGAAAGCGGTGACGATTCCCGCGCAGGCCGGCGAGACCCGTCGTACCGACGGTGAGGTGCTGCTCAAGGTCAGCGGGCTGCAGAAGCACTTCCCGATCAGGAAGGGCCTGCTCCAGCGGCAGGTCGGGGCGGTGCACGCGGTCGACGGTCTGGACTTCGAGGTCCGCTCCGGCGAAACGCTCGGCGTGGTCGGCGAGTCCGGCTGCGGCAAGTCGACGATGGGCCGGCTGATCACCCGGCTCCTCGAACCGACGGGCGGCAAGGTCGAGTTCGAGGGCAAGGACATCACGCACCTCGGCGTGGGCGGGATGCGCCCGCTGCGCCGCGACGTGCAGATGATCTTCCAGGACCCGTACTCCTCGCTGAACCCGCGCCACACCATCGGCACGATCATCGGCGCTCCCTTCAAGCTCCAGGGCGTGACGCCCGAGGGCGGCATCAAGAAGGAAGTGCAGCGGCTGCTGTCGGTCGTGGGTCTCAACCCCGAGCACTACAACCGCTATCCGCACGAGTTCTCCGGCGGCCAGCGCCAGCGCATCGGCATCGCCCGCGCGCTCGCGCTGAACCCGAAACTGGTCGTGGCCGACGAGCCGGTCTCCGCGCTGGACGTGTCGATCCAGGCCCAGGTCGTCAACCTGCTCGACGACCTCCAGCAGGAGCTGGGCCTGACGTACGTGATCATCGCGCACGACCTCTCGGTCGTCCGGCACGTCTCGGACCGGATCGCGGTGATGTACCTCGGCAAGATCGTGGAGCTGGCCGACCGCGACCTGCTCTACAAGTCGCCGATGCACCCGTACACCAAGGCGCTGATGTCGGCGGTGCCGATCCCGGACCCGAGGCGCAAGAACGCCAAGAGCGAGCGGATCCTGCTCAAGGGCGATGTGCCCTCGCCGATCTCGCCGCCGAGCGGCTGCCGCTTCCACACCCGGTGCTGGAAGGCGACGGAGATCTGCAAGACGACCGAGCCGCCGCTCCTGGAGCTGCGCCCCGGTCAGCAGGTCGCCTGCCACCACCCGGAGGACTTCGCGGACCAGGCCCCGCAGGACACCGTCCTGCTGACGGCCGCGAAGGAGGCGGCGGAGCTGGTGCCGGAGGCCGTGGCGCATGCCCCCGAGGCCCCCGAGACCACCGAAGCCCCCGAGACCACCGAGGCCCCTGTGGTCACCAAGACCGAGAGCCAGGAGTCAACCGACAAGTAGCGCATGACGAGTTGACAAAGTCATGCACATGCCTGAACGGGAGAGGTCAGAGTCGTCCGTGTCCGACTTGTCGGCACACGCTCGAAGGGACGACTCATGGCACTCTCCCGTTCGGCACGTTTAGGGGCCCTCGCGACCGCGGCGGCCTCTTTTCTCGTCATCGCCGCGTCCTCCGCCCCCACCCCCGGCGCCGACGGCATCGGTGACAGCTACTTCCCGCAGCTCGGCAACGGCGGCTTCGACGCCCGCCTCCCCCAGCTCTCAACTTCGTTCGAGCCGGGGGACCCCCATCGACCTCGCCCTCGCCTACGACCCCGACACCGACCGCCTCGACGGCCGTACGACGATCACCGCCCGCGCCACGCAGAACCTCTCGTCCTTCGACCTGGACCTGCAGAAGCTGGAGGTCACCAAGGTCGAGGTGAACGGCAGACGCGCTCAGTTCACCCGCGACGGCGACGAGATCCGGATCACCCCGCGCGGAACGCTGCGCAAGGGGAGCACCTTCGAGGTCTCCGTCACCTACGGCGGCATACCCGAACCCCTCGGCGGCCCCATCGTGTTCGGCTCCGACTACGGGTGGATGAAGACCGACGACGGCGTGTTCGTCGCCTGCGAGCCCAACGCCGCCTCCACCTGGTTCCCGTCCAGCGACCACCCCTCCGACAAGGCCGCCTACGACATCCGGATCAGGACCCCGAAGGGGCTGACCGCCGTCTCCAACGGCCGGCTGGTCTCGACGTACGACAAGGGCGCCTCGACGTACACCCACTGGCGCGAGACGAAGCCGATGGCGACGTATCTCGCGACCGCCACGATCGGGAAGTTCGACGTGCGGACCGGGACCACCCCCGGCGGCACCCCGATCTACGTCGCCATCGTTCGAGGAGACCGGCGCGATCGTGGACGACATGCCGCAGGCCGGGTTCTCGCTGGAGGTGCAGTCCAAGCCGGTGTACTCGGCGGTGCGCAGCGAGTCCACGATCGTGCACGAGCTGGCCCATCAGTGGTTCGGCGACTCGGTGTCGGTCGCGCACTGGAAGGACATCTGGCTGAACGAGGGCTTCGCCACCTACTCCCAGTGGCTGTGGGCCGAGCACCAGGGCACGCGCTCGGCGCACGACTCCTTCCTCGCCGGTTACAACGCCCGCCCCGCCGAGTCCGCCTTCTGGCGGATCACCGTCGGCGACCCGCAGCGCGACACGATGTTCGCCTCGGCCGTCTACCAGCGCGGCGCGATGACCCTCCAGGTCCTGCGCGAGCGGATCGGCGACACGGCGTTCTTCAAGCTGCTCCCGGCCTGGACGAAACGGCACCGCTGCGGCAACGCGGACACCGACGACTTCGTCCGCCTCGCCGAGAAGGTCTCCGGGCAGCAGCTCGACGATCTCTTCCAGACCTGGTTGTTCACCACAGGGAAACCCGCCCTGTGACGCAGATCGGCCTGGCTTTGTAAGGTGCACGCCGCCATTTGGGTGACAATGTAAGGGTGCTCCAGCAGATCTTCAGTCCCTCCGTCCAGCACACGCTCGATCTGGTCGGCATCTTCGTGTTCGCCATCTCGGGCGCGCTGCTCGCCGTCCGCAAGAACTTCGACGTGTTCGGCATCGCCGTGCTCGCCGAGGCCACCGCGCTGGGCGGAGGGCTGATCCGGGACGTGATCATCGGCGCGGTGCCGCCGGCCGCCTTCACGGACCTGGGGTACTTCCTCACCCCGCTGGTCGCCGCCCTGCTGGTGATCTTCCTCCACCCGCAGGTGGAGCGGATCCAGTCAGCCGTGAACGTGTTCGACGCGGCGGGCCTTGGCCTGTTCTGCGTCGCGGGCACGACGAAAGCGTATGACTACGGCCTCGGCCTGACGGCGTCCGTCACCCTCGGCCTCACCACGGCCGTCGGCGGGGGTGTGCTGCGGGACGTGCTGGCCAACGAGGTGCCGTCGCTGCTGCGCTGGGACCGCGACCTGTACGCGGTCCCGGCGATCGTCGGCGCCACCCTGGTGGCGGTCTGCATCCGCTACGACGTCCTCACCCCGCTGGCCAGCGGTTTCGCGGCGGCTACCGCTTTCGTCCTGAGGCTGCTCGCGATGCGGTACCACTGGCGAGCGCCTCGCGCGTGGAACCGGCGGTCGACGGTACGGGAGGAGTAGTCCCTGTGGCCTGCCGGGCGGTGATCCGGTGCTGGTCGAGCTGCGTGCTCAGCCAGCGGAACGCGGGCACCACCTGCGCCGGCCACAGCGCCATGGTGTGCCCGCCCGCGCTCTTCGGGATGTACACCACATGCACGGCCGTCGGTGCCTTCGCCTCCTTCTGCAGCGCCAGCGCCGCCTCGTAGCCGTCGATCGGCCGGCCGGAGAGCTCCGCCCGGTAGCGGTCGGGGTGGGCGACGGCCGGCTTCAGCGCGCAGTGCGCCCCGGCTGAGTACCCGGCGACCGCCTTTTCGCATAGACGAAGACCAGTGCCACCGCCGTCCCCTGGGTGAGCGCCGGCATCAGCACACGCGGAAATTGCCCGTGCCTCACCTTCCAAAAAGCTACTGCTTAGTAATTACCTGTTGTACGGTTCAGTCATGCCAGAAGCAGCTACCGCGGCGGCCGAGCGGGCCACCATCGGCGACGGCGAGTTCGACAGCGAGTTCGACCGCGACACCGCGCTCACCCGGCGCGCCCCGGGCGTCTACGACATCGACCTCTCCGCCGGCTGGACGATCATGGGTGCCGTCAACGGCGGCTATCTGCTCGCCGTCCTCGGCCGCGCCCTCGCGGACGCCCTTCCGCACCGCGACCCGTTCACGATCTCGGCCCACTATCTCACCGCCTCCCAGCCGGGCCCGGCGGTCGTCCGCACGGACGTGGTCCGCACCGGCCGCACCCTGTCGACCGGCCAGGCCTCGCTGCTGCAGTACGACGAGGCGGGCAACGAGATCGAGCGGATCCGCGTCCTCGCCTCCTACGGCGACCTGGACTCCCTCCCGGACGACGTCCGTACGACGGCGAAGCCGCCCGCGTTCCCGCCGGTCGACCAGTGCTTCGGCCCCGAGGACAGCCCGACCCCCGTCGACGGCGGCTCCGCGATCGCCGACCGCCTGATGCTCAAGCTCGACCCCTCCACCCTGGGCTGGGCCCTGGGCGCGCCCTCCGGAAAGGGCGAGATGCGGGCCTGGTTCGGCCTGAAGGACGGCCGTGACCCCGACCCCCTCTCCCTTCTTCTCGCCGTCGACGCCCTTCCCCCGACCGCCTTCGAGATCGGCCTGCGCGGCTGGGTCCCCACGGTCGAGCTCACCGTCCACATCCGCTGCCGCCCGGCTCCCGGCCCGCTGCGCGTCTCCATCACCACCCGCAACCTCGCGGGCGGCTTCCTGGAGGAGGACGCGGAGGTCTGGGACAGCACCGACCGCCTGGTGGCCCAGTCCCGCCAACTGGCCCGCGCCCGGCTCGGCTGACAGCTTCCGCATCCGGCCGACGGTCATGGCAGCGCCTCAAAGGGGCGCGGGGCTGAATCGATATGCGGCTCCGCCGCGATGGGGGTCCCCCCGCTCGAGCGCAGCCGAGAGTGGGGGAGCGACCAGCCACGACGGCGCCGCAGACGATCAACAACACAACCCGGCACTCTCAGCGGAGCGTTCAGGCGAGCGGTTCCCGGCCCAGCCAGGCCGCCAGCTGCTCGTAGGGGCCGGCTCCCTCGGGGGCCGGGCGGGCCGAGCCGAAGGGGATGGGCGCGTCGCGGTCCGGCTCCGGCAGGTTGCGGTGCCCGGCCGCGAGGGCGAACTCCGCCAGCGCGGGGTCGAGTGCGAGGGGGCGGCCGAGGGACTCGGAGAGATCCCAGGTGTGGGTCACGATCTCCATGACGTAACCGGAGAGGGCCGCGTGGCCCGGGACCTCGCCCCACGGCGCCCGGACCGGCGTCGCCAACCGGTCGTCGCTCTCCCAGGCCTTGAGGACCCGGGTCCTGACCTCGTCGTAGGCCTCCGCCCAGCCGTCGTCCGCGACGCCGTCGATGAACGAAGGCTCGGCGAGCCCGTCGCCGCCCTCGCCGACGATCGCGACCCGTCGGGTGCCGCCCACGATGTGGCTCAGCAGCGTCCGTACGTCGAACTCGGCGCAGGGGGTCGGACCGTCGAGCTGCTCGGGCCGTACGGTCCGGATGAGCGCGGCGGCCTGCTCGGTCGCGCGGGTGTAGACGGGGCGGGGGTCAAGGGTGCTCACAGTCGTGGGCCTTCCATCGGAGGAACGGGGTAACGGGGTTACGGACCGGATGCTGTACCCATAACCTGACAGCTTCCGTCAACATTTGTGATCGCGTTGCGGTGAAGGATCCTGGTGCGGTGAAGTCCGACCGTCTCCTGTCGATCCTGCTGCTCCTGCAGACCCGTGGCCGCGTCCCCGCGCCCGAACTCGCCGAACGCCTCGAAGTGTCGGTGCGCACGATCTACCGGGACATCGAGGCCCTGTCCGCCTCCGGCGTCCCCGTCTACGCCGAGCGCGGCCGGCACGGCGGCATCGAGCTGCTCCCCGGGTTCCGTACGGACGTCACCGGCCTGACCGCCGACGAGTCCCGCGCCCTGTTCATCCTGGCCGCCCAGGGCGCGCACGCCGCCCTGGGCCTGGACGCGGCCCTCGGCTCCGCGCTGCGCAAGGTGATGGCCGCGCTGCCCGCGCCGCACCGCCCCGCCGCCGAGGTGACCAGCCGCCGGATCCTGGTCGACGCCACGCGCTGGAAGGGCGGTCCCCAGCCGGCCGTCGACCTCGACACGCTCCAGGACGCGGTCTTCGCCGACCGGCGGCTGCGCCTGCGCTACCGCCACAGCGGTGACTCCGAGCCCACCACGTACACCGTCGACCCGTACGGGCTCGTCGCCAAGGCGGGCGTCTGGTACCTCGTCGCCGACCGGCGCGGCAAGCCCCGGCTGTTCCGTGCCGACCGGGTGCGCTCGGCGAAGCTGCTGGACGATCCCGTACAGCGGCGGCCGGGCGTCGAACTCGCCGACGCCTGGGAGGTGCTGCGCCGCCAGGTCGAGGAGCGCCCCGGCGGACTCGTCGTCACCGTCCGGGTCCGGCGCGACCGGCTCGACATGTTCCTGCGTCTGAACGCCTCGGCGCTCGTCGACCTCCCGGAGGGGGAGGAGGGCGGTGTCGGCGGCGAGGGTGACTGGGTGACCGCCCGGCTGTCGTACCCCTCCCTTCCCGCGACCCGTCAACTCCTCGCGTTCTCCGACCGGGTGGAGGTCCTCGCCCCGCCGGAAGCACGTGACGAACTGCGCGCGGCGGCCGCTTCTGTCACGGAGCTGTACCAGCGCACTGAAGGGTCACCAGAGGTCAACTCGCAGGTCAGCGCGCTTTCTTGAGATCCCTTTTACCTGGTTGACAGGCGGCGGACAGAGCGGACCCAAGGAAGCCTCAGCCGCCGTTGGTTGAGTGCCCGCATCTCAGGACTCCCTCATCGTGCTTGGAGCTGTCTCTCATGAAGCGTGTGCGTCTCGTCCCGGCGGTGGCCCTGTTGGCGCTCTCGCCCCTCGCCCTGGTCGCCTGCGGTTCCGGCGACTCCTCGTCCTCCAGCGGCGACTCCGGACAGAGCCAGAACTGCCAGGCGCCGTCGGGCATGCCGACCGGTGCCGCTCCGAGCGGCGCTCCCTCGGGCGCCCCGTCCGGTGCCCCGTCCGGCGCCGCCTCGGGCCAGCCGTCCGGCGCCCCGACCGGCGTCCCCTCCGGCATGCCGAGCGGTGCCCCCGGCGGTGGTCAGGGCGGCCCCGGCGGCGGCCAGGGCGGTGGCTGTGGCGGCCCCGGCGGCGGCCAGCAGGGCGGTCAGGGCCAGCAGGCCCAGCAGCAGGGCTGACGGCTCGTCGGTTCCGTACGGCGGTACGTCTGTACGACAGGGGCGGCGCACCCGGGAACGGGCGCGCCGCCTCCGTATGTCCTGTGGGCTCAGTCGAGCCAGTGGTGGCGGCCGATGCTGACGAGCCGCAGCTGACGGGTCGCGCGCACGGCGACGAGCTCCCGTTCCTCCGGTGTCGCCTCCAGGGCCTCCAGGAAGAGCGAGGCCGTGATGAGCATCTGGTCGACGTACAGATGCGACAGCATCAGCAGGTCGTCGTCGTTCCAGCCCTCCGCCTCGGGGTCCTTGGCCAGCTCGTCCCGCACCTCTTCGGCGAACCGGCCCAGTTGCTCCCGGATCGCCTTGCGTACCGGCTGGACTCCGCCGTGCCGTTCCCGGGCGATGAAACGGACGTGCGCGGGGTGGGCGGTCACATATCCCTCTATCAAGTCCACGGCGCGGGTGATGCGCTCGTCGCTCGACTCGGCGGCGGTCACCGTGGTCCGGATCATCGGGTGGAGACTGCCCAGCGCCTCCTCGACCAGGGCGACGCCGAGGTCCGCGGTGGAGCGGAAGTGCCGGTAGAAGGCGGTCGGGGCGACTCCCACGGCACGGGTGACCTCGCGCAGACCCAGGCTGCTCAGGCTCTGCTCCTCCAGCAGCCCGAGTGCCGCGTCCAGGAGCGCCTGTCGGGTCTTCTGCTTCTGGGCCTGCCGGATGCCGAGGGTGTGACTCATGTCATCCAGTTAACAACTGTTCTCCAGAATTGGAAAGCCGGACGGCGCGCTAGACTCCCAAGTCAGTGAACAACTGTAACCTTCACGGAGGGGGATCCGATCCCATGCTGTTCCTCGTGGCCGCACTGCTGCTGCTCGGCGTCGTCATGGGCACCGTGGCGCACGCGCCGCTCAGCTTCTCGCTCGTCATCGCCGCCGTGATCGCCGTCTGGCTCGGCGTCTTCGCGCTCCGCGAGCGTCACGCCCGCCGCGGCCGCACCTCGACCCACTGACCGGCACCGCCCGACAGGAGCTGACCTTCCATGCAACTCACCGCCCGCCGCAGTGCAGGTGTTCGTGACACCGACGGCATGGCCGTCGCGTCCTTCGTCCTCGGTCTGCTGGGCCTGCTGGTCCTGAACCTCTTCCTCGGCCCCACCGCCATCGTCCTCGCCTCGGTGGCCCTGATCCGCGGCACCACCCGCCCCGGCCGAGCCTGGCTGGGCCTCACCCTCGGCCTCGCCGACCTCGCGATCCTCCTGGCCTTCATGCAAGCAGACGCCTCGATCTCCTGGAGCTTCTAACCCCGGCCCCGCCACCGCTGCCGCCACGCCTGCCGCTGCCGCCATGCCTGCCGCAGCCGCTGCCGCTGCCGCCGCAGTCGCTGCCGCGCCACCGCTGCCGCTACCGCTGTGGGCAGTCGTTCCGCAGGGCGGAACGGGTGGGCACAGCCGACAGCGCCGGGCGCCACGCGACCCACTCCAGCCCCAGCTCGGGCAGGGCGCACACCCGCACGACAACCCCGGCCCACCGCGACACGAGGTCCCCCAACCCCGCCCCGTAGAATCGTGGCCACCATGGCATACCTCGACCACGCCGCGACCACCCCGATGCTCCCGGAGGCGGTCGAGGCACTCAGCGCACACCTGGGCATCACCGGCAACGCCTCCTCCCTCCACGCATCCGGCCGCCGCGCGAGACGGACGGTCGAGGAGGCACGTGAGACCCTCGCGGAGGCGCTCGGCGCCCGCCCCAGCGAGGTCGTCTTCACCTCCGGCGGCACCGAGGCCGACAACCTCGCCGTCAAGGGCCTGTACTGGTCCCGCCGCGACGCCGACCCGGCCCGCACCCGGGTGCTGGCCAGCCCCGTCGAGCACCACGCGGTCCTCGACGCCGTGCACTGGCTCGGCGAGCACGAGGGCGCGCGGATCGAGTACCTCCCGGTCGACACGTACGGCCGGGTCCACCCGGGCGCCCTGCGCGAGGCCATCGCCCGCGACCCCGACGACGTCGCCCTCGCCACCGTCATGTGGGCGAACAACGAGATCGGCACGGTCATGCCGGTCCGTGAACTCGCCGACGTCGCCGCGGAGTTCGGCGTCCCGCTGCACGCCGACGCCGTCCAGGCCTTCGGCCAGGTCCCGGTCGACTTCGCCGCCTCCGGCCTCGCCGCGATGACCGTGTCCGGTCACAAGATCGGCGGCCCGTACGGCATCGGCGCGCTGCTCCTCGGCCGCGAGTACACCCCCGTACCCGTCCTGCACGGCGGCGGTCAGGAGCGGCACGTGCGCTCCGGCACCCTCGACGTGCCCGCCATCGCCTCCTTCGCGGTCGCCGGCCGCCTCGCCGCCGAACAGCGCGAGTGGTTCGACCGGGAGATCGGCGCCCTGCGCGACTCCCTGGTCGCCGCGGTCCGTACGGCCGTCCCGGACGCGATCCTCGGCGGCGACCCGGCACCGGGCGGCCGGCTCCCGGCCAACGCGCACTTCACCTTCCCGGGCTGCGAGGGCGACTCCCTGCTCCTGCTGCTCGACGCGCAGGGCATCGAGTGCTCCACCGGCTCCGCCTGCACGGCCGGCGTCGCCCAGCCCAGCCATGTCCTGCTCGCCACCGGCACCGACCCCGACCTCGCCCGCGGCACCCTGCGGTTCTCCCTCGGCCACACCAGCACCGAGGCCGACGTCGAGGCGCTCGCCAAGGTCATCGGGCCGGTGGTGGAGCGGGCCCGGGCGGCGGGGCTGACGTAACGCCAGAGTTAGTGTCGACACTCGACGCGAATCTGGGCGATGGCTAGGGAGCACCTGTCAATATCGCCGTCAGGTGTCGACAGTGGGCGCCTGTTCGGCTACCTTCCGGTGCAGGTTCCTCCCGCTGCTGTCGACAGAAGGCCGCCTCATGACCGTCGAGTCATCGCACGAACGCCGCGTCACCCGGCGCGGATCCCGCCTCGCCGTGGCCGCGCTGCTCCTCGTGGCCGCCCTGCCCGCCGCCCCGGCAGCCGCCGCCGTCGGCACCGGAAGCATGGATTCCGCCTGTGCGGGCCCCGTCTCGTACGACCCGTCGGCCACCTCCGGGACGGCCGCCGCGCAGACCCGGCACGTCGTCACCGCCGACCTCGACGGCGACGGAACACTGGACGTGGTCGGCACCAACCTCGACGCCGACTCGGTGACGGTGCTGCTCGGCGCCGGTGACGGGTCCTTCGCCGAGAGCACCACCTACGCGGTCGGCACCCGCCCCTACCAGACCGTGGTCGCCGACTTCGACGGCGACGGACATCCCGACCTCGCGACCACCGACTTCGGCGGCGCCCAGGTCAGCGTGCTGCTGAACACCGGCGACGGAACCTTCGGCACCGCCTCCGCGATCGACGTCGGCACCTCACCGCGGGCCTTGGCCACCGGTGACCTCGACGGCGACGGCGTACCCGATCTCGTGGTCGCCGAGCAGGGCCCGAGCACGGTGCGCGTGCTGCTCGGGCGGGGCGACGGCACGTTCGAGGACCGGGGCCAGACCGCGACCGGGAGTCAGCCGCACGGCGTGGTCGTGGGCGACTTCGACGGCGACGGCGCGGCGGACGTGGCCACCGCGAGCGTGGGGAGCGCCGGGGTGAGCGTGCTCCTGGGCGACGGCACGGGCGCTCTCGGCGCCGCGACCTCGTACGCCGCCACCTCCCGCCTCTACTCCCTCGCCGAGGGCGACTTCGACGGGAACGGCACCCTCGACCTGGCCACCGTGAGCAACGGGGCCAACGCGCTGGACGTACTCCTGGGCGACGGTGACGGCACCTTCGGCACGGCCACGACCTACACCACCTCCGGACTGCCGGTCGCGGTGGGCGCCGCCGACCTGGACGGCGACGGTGTCACGGACGTCATGGTCTCCTCCCTGAAGGGGAACTCCGTCGCCCTCTTCCAGGGCGACGCGAGCGGTCGGCTCACCGCGCTCGCCGATGTGTCCGCCCCCGGCGCCTACGACGCCACGGCGGCCGACCTGGACGGCGACGGCGTCCGCGACCTCGTGGTCGCGAACAGCGGCGCGGGACAGGTCGATGTCTTCAAAGGAACCTGCTAGCCACCACCAAGGGGACCTGCCAGTCACCGCCATCACCATGGACCTGGCCCAGGTGCGCTGGGTCAGGGGCTGCCGCCGGCACTTCCACTGCCGGCGGCAGCCTGCTGGTGAGGCCTGCCTGGCCGTCCCTCGGGGCTTTCCCCCGGGTCTAGCTCTCGGTGACCATGAGGGCCGCCATCATGCCCTCGTCCTCGTGCTGGAGCAGATGGCAATGGAGCATGTACATGTACGTGTCGTCGGTGAAGTCCGTGAACTTCATCGCGATCTTGATGGAGCCGCCGCCGACCACCTCGTAGGTGTCGAACCAGCCGAGGTCGACCCCGGTGGGCTCCTCGCCGTTGATCTCGATCAGCTGGAACGGCACGTCGTGCAGATGGAAGGAGTGCTCCAGCTGCGTCGCGTTGCTGATCGTCCAGATCTCCTCGGCGTCCAGCGTGGTGCTGATCATCGCCATCGAGTCCATGCTGGTGCCCGCGGAGCCGTTGATCAGCATAGTCGCGCCGCTCTGGCCGAGGGTGATCGTCCGCTCGGTGAAGTCGCTCGTGTCGTACCGGGTGATGGTGTTGAGCGAGCTCGGCAGGTCGTCGGGCGTGTCGGAGGCCTCCGGGGTCACGGTGAGGAAGTCGTACGTGCCGCTTCCGCCGCGGATCCAGCCGGTCGTGACCACGGCCTGGAGCGTGACGGCTTCCTCCAGGTCGAGCACGAACTCGGCGCGGGCGCCGGCCACCAGCCGGATCGTGGTGACCTCGGTGGGCTCGGTGAGATAGCCCTGGTCGGTGGCGATCTGGGTGAGGGTCCCGCCGTCGCCGCGCTGGACGGTCATGATGTCGGCGGGGGAGGCGTTCAGGACGCGGAAGCGCGTGCGCGTCTTGGTGGCGGTGAAGCCGAGGGTGGTCGAGTCGACGTTGGTGCCGTTGACCAGCACCGGGAAGGTGGTGGTCGAGCTGCGGTACCCGGTGGCCTCGTACTTGATGTCGCCGCTGGTGTCGACGGCCAGGCACTGCAGGATGATCGGGATGTCGTCGACGCCGTACTCGCTCGGCAGCGCGGCCGAGACGTCCGAGTCGTCCTCGACGATGATCATGCCGGCCAGTCCGTGGACGACCTGCTCGGCCGTGGTGCCGAGCGCGTGTGGGTGGTACCAGAGGGTCTTGGCCTCGTCGAGGACCTCGAAGGTGGGCGACCAGGTCTCGCCGTCCGCGAAGGCGTTCTGCGGGCCGCCGTCCATCTTGGGCGGGATGTGGGCGCCGTGGAAGTGGACCGTGGTGTCGTCGCCCAGGGTGTTGGTGATGTTCAGCAGGACCGTGTCGCCCTTGGTCCACTTCATCGTCGGGCCGAGGTACGACCCGTTGTAGCCGGCCGTGGTGCTGGTGACGCCGCTGATCACCTCGCTGGTGCCGGTCTTCGCGGTCAGGGTGTAGGTGGTGGTGCCGTCGGTGGTGGTGGTCTCCAGCAGGTCCGGGATGTTCAGGGTGCCGGTGGCCTCCGTGGCCGCGGAAGCCTTGCTGTTGTTGCCGCCGGTCAGCAGGGAGAAGCCGACTCCCGCCGCGCCGACGACGCCGAAGCCGACGCCCGCCATCCCGCTGAGGAACTTCCGCCGGTGCAGGCCCTTGCCGCCCCGGCCCCTCGTCTCCTTCGTGTGCTCGCCCTTGGCGGCCCGGCCGCTCCTCGCGTGGGCACCCTTGCTCTGCTGGCCCGCTCCGGAAGCGGGGTCTGTGGTGTGGGTCATGGCGGTGGAGCTTTGGGCTAAGGGCTATGTGAAGACTGAGCCGAAGTTAGGACTCAGCTCTGTTCGCTGTGCAGCCTTAACAATGCGATTCGATCTTCAACTCCTCTGAAAAAAAGCCAAGTTCGCGTGCCGCAGGTCAGGTCAGAGGTGCGGGACACATCGGGCGTGCGGCACTCACGAATCGCTCACGATTCTGGAAACATGTGAGCTGCGTCACGCCGAAGGTCAGGTCGAAGCGGTTCGCGCCGTTTTGACGAGCTTCAGGTACCGGTCCCAGTCCCAGTGCTCACCCGGGTCCGTGTGGTCCGTCCCCGGCACCTCCACATGCCCGATGATGTGCTCCCGGTCCACGGGGATGCCGTACCGCTCGCATATCCCGGCGGTCAGCCGCGCGGACGCCTCGTACATCGCGTCGGTGAAGTCCTCCGGCCGGTCCACGAACCCCTCGTGCTCGATGCCGACACTGCGCTCGTTGTACGCGCGGTTGCCCGCGTGGTAGGCCACGTCCAACTCGCGGATCATCTGCGTGACACTGCCGTCCTGGCCGACGATGTAGTGCGCCGCCGCCCTGTGCCCCGGGTCCTCGAACGCCTCCACCGCGCTGGCCAGATCGCCCTGCGTGACATGGACGACCACCATGTCGACGCCGTAGTCGTCGGGCCGGTCCGCCCAGCGGAAGTTCGCCTCCGAGGCCGCCACCCAGCGCGCGCCCCCGAAGTCCACCGCGCCCTCCACCCGCGGCCTGCGCACCCCCGGCAGCCGCCAGTACAGCTGCGCCAGCTCCTCGCGCGCCAGCACCCCCGACCCCACCGCGGCCACCGCACCGCCGATCAGCAGCGCCCGCCGCCCGATCCGCCGGTCGGAATCCGTCCCTCTCGCCCCCATCGCCCGCCCTTTCTCGCCCTTCGTGATCGTCAACGGTTATGCGTGGGCTGTGGTTCCCCGCGCCCCGTACCCTGAAAGGGTTATGACTGAGATCTCGCAGCGCCCCCGCCCCCTCCGCGTACTCGCCGCCATGTCCGGCGGGGTCGACTCCGCCGTCGCCGCCGCCCGCGCCGCCGAAGCCGGCCACGACGTCACCGGCGTCCACCTCGCGCTCTCGGCGAACCCGCAGTCGTTCCGCACGGGCGCGCGGGGCTGCTGCACCATCGAGGACTCCCGCGACGCCCGCCGCGCCGCCGACGTCATCGGCATCCCCTTCTACGTCTGGGACCTCGCCGACCGCTTCCGCGAGGACGTCGTCGAGGACTTCGTCGCCGAGTACGAGGCCGGCCGCACCCCCAACCCCTGTCTGCGCTGCAACGAGAAGATCAAGTTCGCGGCCCTGCTCGACAAGGCGCTCGCGCTCGGCTTCGACGCGGTGTGCACCGGCCACTACGCGCAGATCGTCACGCGGCCCGACGGCTCCCGCGAACTGCACCGCGCCTCCGACATGGCCAAGGACCAGTCGTACGTCCTCGGCGTCCTGGACGAGAAGCAGCTCGCCCACGCGCTCTTCCCCCTCGGCGACACGATCACCACGAAGGGCGAGATCCGCGCCGAGGCCGAGCGCAGGGGCCTCGCGGTCGCCAAGAAGCCCGACTCCCACGACATCTGCTTCATCGCCGACGGCGACACCCAGGGCTTCCTCGCGAACCGCCTCGGCCGGGCCGAGGGCGACATCGTCGACGAGTCGGGAGCGAAGATCGGCACGCACGACGGCGCGTACGGCTTCACCATCGGCCAGCGCAAGGGACTGCGCATCGGCACCCCGGCCCCCGACGGCAAGCCGCGCTACGTCCTCGACATCTCCCCGGTGAACAACACGGTGACGGTCGGCCCGGCCGCCGCCCTCGACGTGAGCGGCCTGACCGCGATCAAGCCGCGCTGGTGCGGCACGGCCCCCACCGGCCCCGGCGCCTACACCGCCCAGCTCCGCGCCCACGGCGGCGAGACCGAGGTGACGGCCGAGCCGGTGAACGGCGAACTGCGCGTCACGTTCACCGAGCCGGTCCGCGGCGTCGCCCCCGGCCAGGCGATCGTCCTGTACGACGGCACACGCGTGGTGGGCTCGGCGACGATCGCGACGACGGTACGGGCGACGGCGGGCGTGGCCTGACCCGACCCGCGGCCCCTACTGGCGCTCACTGGCTGAAAAAGTCCTCCAGTACGGGCGCGAGCACGTTCGGATCGACCATGTGGGTCTGACCTTCGAGCAGCTCGTACGTCCCCCGCGGTGCCGCCTCCGCCACCGCGCGCGTGGCCTCACGCATCCACGCGGGGCTGTCCCCACCCGCCACCGCGAGCACCGGGACGCCGACGGCGGCCAGCAGTTCCCGGGGGACCAGGCCGCCGGCCATGACCGCGTCGTCGTAGGCGAGGGTCGGCGCGATCGCCTCCATGCCGTCCCACATCGGCGACTGACGGGCCCGCTGGATCATCTCCTCGGCCAGCCCCGTCAGCCGCAGGAACAGCTCCACGGCGTCCCCGCGCCGCCCCTGCGCCAGCGCCTCGGTGAGCCGCTCGGTGTACTCGGCGCGAGCCCGGGCCGCCTCCTCGTCGACGGCGTACGGCGTCTCGTAGACGGCCGCCCGCCGCACCGGCAGCCCGCTCGCCGCCGCCCGAAGCACCAGCGCCCCGCCCGAGGAGATGCCGTACAGCGAGGCCTCGCCGCCCGCCACGTCGATGAGCGCGGCGAGGTCCTCCACCTCGCGTTCCACCGCGAACGGCGCCGTGTCCCCGCTCCCGCCGCGGCCCCGCCGGTCGTACCAGAGGACGGTGAAGCGGCGCGCGAGAAGCCCGCCCACGGGCGCCACGGTGCCACCCGTGGACATCGCCCCGCTCACCAGGATGACCGCGGGACCCTGTCCGGCCCGTGCGTACGCGAGTTCGGTGCCGTCGCGCGAAATGGTCTTCTTGTCCATGTCAGAGCAGACTGCCGCACGGCACGGCCGTCATTCGCTTACGACACCTCCACTTCGTAGAAGCAGAGGTGGTTCCTGATCGCGGCGACATCCGGCTTGGGGTCGGGATAGGACCACACGAGGTCCGGCGCGTCCGGCAGCGACCAGTAGGACGCCTCGCCCTTGAAGGGGCAGTACGTGTGCGTGTCGGAGGGCGTCAGCAACTCCAGGCGTACGTCCGCCGCCGGGATGTAGTACCGCACCGGACAACCGGTCTCCCGCAGCACGAGAGGACGGTCGGTCTCGGCCAGTACCCGGCTCCCGTGGACGACCCTGACGTGTGCGGTGCCCTGCTCGATGGTGATGACGTGTCCTTGGCCCATGCTGGAAAAGCACTCGCGGGCCCCCGGTTCTTCCCGCGTACGGTGACCGCATGCGTATCTGTGTCTTCCTCTCCGCCGCCGATCTCGACGACCGTTACACGCGACCCGCGCGCGAGTTCGCGGAACTGCTGGGCAAGGGCGGTCACACTCCCCCACTGCCTTAAAGGCGTGGGGGGACCCCCACGTGTGGGGCGGGTCCGACTCGGGCCTGATGAAGGTCGTCGCCGACGGGGTGCAGGAGAGCGGCGGGTGGCTGTGCGGGGTGTCGGTGACCTTCCTCGCCGCCAAGGCCCGGCCGGGCGCCGACGAGATGGTGATCGCCCGGGACCTCGCCGAGCGGAAGAAGCTGCTCCTGGAGAAGGCCGACGCGGTCGTGGTGATGGTCGGTGGGACGGGCACCCTCGACGAGGCCACCGAGATCCTGGAGCTGAAGAAGCACGGGCACACGGAGAAGCCGGTCGTACTGCTGAACACCGCCGGCTTCTACGACGGGCTGAAGACGCAGTTCCGGCGGATGGAGGACGAGGGGTTCCTGCCGCGTCCGCTGGCCGACCTGGTGTTCTTCGCGGACGAGCCGGTGGGGGCGCTGGCCTACCTGGAGGAGAGTGTGGGCATCCAGTGATGCGAGCATGGCGGGCATGGCTACCCATGTGATCACCGGAGCGGGCTCCGGCATCGGCGCGGCCGTCGCCCGCCGTCTGCACGCGCGCGGGGACGACCTCGTGCTCCACGCGCGCGACGCGGGCCGCGCGAAGGAGCTGGCCGCGGAGTTCCCCGGCGCCCGCACCCTCGTCGGCGACCTCGCCGACCCCGACCGGCTGAGCTGGGCCTTCTCCCACCAGTCGCTCCCGGACCGGGTCGACTCGCTGCTGCACATCGCCGGCGTGGTCGACCTCGGCCCGGTCGGCGAGCTGACCCCCAAGGCCTGGCGCCACCAGCTCAACGTCAACCTGATCGCCCCCGCCGAGCTGACCCGCCACTTCCTGCCCCAACTGCGGGCCGCGCGCGGCCACGTGGTGTTCGTGAACTCCGGCGCCGGCCTGAACGCGCACGCCGACTGGTCCGCGTACGCCGCCTCCAAGCACGGCCTGAAGGCCCTCGCCGACTCCCTGCGGGGCGAGGAGCACGGCAACGGCGTCCGGGTCACCTCCGTCTACCCCGGCCGCACGGCCAGCCCCATGCAGGCCAAGGTGCACCAGCAGGAGGGCAAGGAGTACGACCCCGCCCACTGGATCGACCCCGAGTCGGTCGCGACGACGATCCTGATGGCGCTCGACCTGCCGAGGGACGCCGAGGTGAACGACCTGACGGTACGGCCGGGCCGCTGACCTTCCGTAGGCTTCCTCACGTGAACGCACTCTCGCCCTACGGCCCCGCCACCGGCGTCGGCTCACTCCCCGGCGGCGACGCCCGGGAGGCCGCCAAGACCGCCACCGGTTCCTTCGAGGACTTCCCGTTCCTGCCCGAACTCCCGGCCCGCGGACCGGGCGCGGACATGATCGGCCGGACGGCGGGGATGCTCGTGGAGCTGTACGCGCGCGTGGAGCCCAGCGGCTGGCGGATCGGCGACCACCCGGGCCGGGACACCAAACGGGCCCGCTCCTGGCTCGGCGAGGACCTCGACGCCCTGGAGGAGTTCACCCAGGACTACGAGGGCCCGCTCAAGGTGCAGGCCGTCGGCCCCTGGACACTCGCCGCAGCCCTGGAACTGAGGAACGGCGAGGCCGCCCTCTCCGACCCTGGCGCCTGCCGCGACCTGGCCGCCTCCCTGGCGGAGGGGCTGCGGCTGCACCTCGCCGAGGTACGGCGGCGCATCCCGGGCGCCCGGATCGTGCTCCAGCTCGACGAACCGTCCCTCACGTCCGTCCTGACCGGCCGGGTGCGGACCGCCAGCGGCTACCGCACCCACCGCGCCATCGACCGCCAGCTCGTGGAGGCCACGCTCCGGGACCTGGCCGGGGTGCACGCGGACGGCCCGGTCGTGGTCCACTCCTGCGCCCCGGACGTGCCGTTCGCGCTGCTGCGCCGGGCCGGGATCGCCGGGATCTCCTTCGACTTCTCGCTGCTCACCGAGCGTGACGAGGAGGCGATCGGGGAAGCGGTGGAGGGGGGGACCCGGCTGTTCGCCGGTGTCGTGCCGGGCACGGACTCCGCATTGTCAGACCCTGCCGGTAGCGTCATGGGTGTACGGACGCTGTGGCGCAGGCTGGGTCTGCAACCGGGGCTTCTCACGGAGGCGGTCACCATCACACCGGCCTGCGGACTCGCGGGGGCCTCTCCCGCGTACGCCCGCCGGGCCCTCGCCCACTGCGTCCGCGCGGCGAGATCCCTCGCGGACAACCCAGAGTAACGGGAGGACCACACGGTGGCCGGCGACAAGCAAGCGGAGACGACGGTGCCCGCCGAGGCACGGGAGCAGCACGCGCAACTCGCTGAGCAGATCGAGGAGCACCGCTTCCGGTACTACGTGAAGGACGCTCCCGTCATCAGCGACGCGGAGTTCGACCGCCTGCTGCGCGCCCTGGAGGCGCTGGAGCAGGAGTACCCCGAGCTGCGTACGCCGGACTCGCCGACCCAGAAGGTCGCGGGGGCGTACGAGACCGATTTCACGGCCGTCCAGCACCGCGAGCGCATGCTCTCCCTGGACAACGCCTTCGACGACCTGGAGCTGGCCGCCTGGGCCGAGCGCGTCCACAAGGACGTCGGCGCCTCCGCGTACCACTTCCTGTGCGAGCTCAAGGTCGACGGCCTCGCCGTCAACCTCACGTATGAGAACGGCCGCCTCACGCGCGCGGCGACCCGCGGCGACGGCCGCACCGGCGAGGACATCACGCCCAACGTGCGCACCATCGCGGAGATCCCCGACCGGCTGGCCGGTGACGGGGTGCCCACGCTCGTGGAGATCCGCGGCGAGGTCTACTTCCCGATGGAGCAGTTCGAGGAGCTCAACGCCCGGCTCGTCGCGGCCGGCGACAAGCCCTTCGCCAACCCGCGCAACGCGGCGGCCGGTTCACTGCGCCAGAAGGACCCGCGCGTCACGGCCACCCGCCCCCTGCACATGGTGGTGCACGGCATCGGCGCCCTGGAGGGCTACGAGGGCATGGGCCGCCTCTCCGAGGCCTACGACCTCCTCAAGGGCTGGGGCCTGCCCACCTCGACGCACAACAGGGTCGTCGGCGACCTGGACGGCGTACGGCAGTTCATCGCGTACTACGGCGAGAACCGCCACTCCGTGGAGCACGAGATCGACGGTGTCGTCGTCAAGCTCGACGAGATCCGGCTCCAGGGCCGGCTCGGCTCGACGGCACGGGCGCCGCGCTGGGCCATCGCGTACAAGTACGCGCCGGAGGAGGTCAACACCAAGCTCGTCAACATCCGCGTGGGCGTGGGCCGTACGGGCCGTGTGACGCCGTACGCCCAGGTCGAACCGGTGACGGTGGCGGGCTCCGAGGTCGAGTTCGCGACCCTGCACAACCAGGACGTCGTCAAGGCCAAGGGCGTCCTCATCGGGGACACGGTGGTGCTGCGCAAGGCCGGTGACGTCATCCCGGAGATCCTCGGACCCGTCGCCGACCTGCGGGACGGCACCGAGCGGGAGTTCGTGATGCCGGCCGAGTGCCCCGAGTGCGGTACGCCGCTCAGGCCGATGAAGGAGGCGGACGTCGATCTGCGCTGCCCCAACGCCCGCACCTGCCCGGCCCAGTTGCGTGAGCGGCTGTTCTACCTCGCGGGCCGCAAGGCACTCGACATCGAGCACTTCGGGTACGTGGCGGCGGCCGCCCTCACCAAGCCGCTGGAGCCCGCCGACCCGCCGCTGGTCGACGAGGGCGGCCTCTTCGACCTCACCATCGAGCAGTTGCTGCCCATCAAGGCGTATGTCCTGGACCAGGACAGCGGGCTGCCCAAGCGCGACCCGAAGACCGGCGAGGAGAAGATCGCCACGGTCTTCGCCAACCAGCAGGGTGAGGCCAAGAAGAACGCGGTCGCGATGCTGGAGAACATCGCCGCCGCCAAGGACCGCCCGCTCGCCCGTGTCCTCACCGGGCTGTCGATCCGTCATGTGGGCCCGGTCGCGGCCGAGGCGCTCGCGCGCGAGTTCCGCTCCATCGACCGCATCCAGCAGGCGAGCGAGGAGGAGCTGGCGGCCACCGACGGCGTGGGCTCGATCATCGCGGCCTCGCTCAAGGAGTGGTTCGCCGAGGAGTGGCACCAGGAGATCATCCGCAAGTGGCGGGCCGCCGGTGTCCGCATGGAGGAGGAGGGCTCCGGAGAGGACGAAGGCCCCCGTCCCCTCGAAGGCCTGACGGTCGTCGTCACCGGCACGCTCGAACACTTCACGCGCGACGGCGCGAAGGACGCGCTGCAGAGCCGGGGAGCGAAGGTGACCGGTTCGGTGTCGAAGAAGACCTCGTTCGTCGTCGTGGGCGACAGCCCCGGGTCGAAGTACGACAAGGCGATGCAGCTCAAGGTGCCCGTGCTGAACGAGGACGGCTTCACCGTCCTGCTCGAACAGGGCCCGGACGCGGCCGCCGAAGTCGCCCTTCCGGCCGAGGCGTCGAGTGAGGAGTCGACCGAGGTGTCGACGGGGGAGTCGACCGAGGAATAGCGAGAACCGGCGGTTGAAGGCCACCCGATCGGCGCATATCAGATGCATACGGGTGGCCGGGGCGCATTCGGGCAACCGTCGACGACCGCTGCCCGTGGAAGCCTTTCGCGGCCTACTGTTGAGATGTGCGCCTGCCGTGCCCAGCTGCGGTCGGGGCATTTCCTTGCTCCGAAGGGCGGGGGAAAGGGTTTTCCAACGCGGCGCCGCCCACGGGTTGTCGGGCAGTGGGCCGCGTGGCGTGGGCACCGCCGGTTGTGAGAGGGACGGGAATGGAACCGACCGAGAGCGCCGCACCGGACTCCCGGCTGCGCCGGCTCCGGGACGCCGGCGTCAGGTGGGGGAGCCGGTGGGCGGGGCGGTCCGGGCGACATCCGGGCGCGGAGGCGTACGCCCCGCGCACCGCCCCCGACCTTCGCGCCCCGACGGGACCTCCCGCCGAGCCCGTCTCCGGGCTGCCCGCGACACCACCGGCCGGGCCAGCCGCCGGGCCACCCGGGCCCTCCGCCCCGCCCCGGCTCTCGGTCCCGCCCAAGTCGTCGGGCCTCATCGGGGCCTCGGGCCTGGGCGGATCACCGGGCCCGGGTGGATCACCGGGCCGGTCCGGTGCTTCCGCTCTCCCCGGGGGATCCGTCTTCTCCGGGTCCTCCGTCCTCCCCGGCACCTCGGCGCTGTCCGCGAGTTCGGGGCTGCCCGGCGCCGAACCCGACCGTCAGCTGTCCTGGCCCGCGCTGCCCGCCGCGGTCGTCGGCGCGGCCGCCTTCGCCCTCGGCGCCGGCTTCTACCGTGCCTTCACCGGCAGCCACGCCCTCTTCCCGTCCGGCACGGCCGGCTGGGCGCTGGCCCTGCTGACCGGCGTCATCGTCGGCCACCTGGTCCTGCTCGGCCGCGCCCGCTGGTGGGGCGGTACCGGCTCCGGCGCCGCCCTCACCCTCGCCGTCCTGCTGCTGTACGGATGGGTACCGGCCGGCATGGTCAGCCTCACCGTCGTCGTCCTGGTCGGCATAGCCAGGCGCCACCGCTGGCGGCAGGGCGTCCTGCACGGCGCGGTGGACATCCTCGGCATCGGCGCGGGCGCCCTGCTGCTGGCCGCGTGCGGACGGGTGCCGTCCGTCGAACGTCCCTGGACCCCCGACAGCTGGACGGTCTACACCGGCCCCCAGGTGGTCCTGGTGGCCGTCGCCTACCTCTCCGTCACCCGGGTCCTGCTCTGGTACCTGCACGCCCCCCGTTCCGGCGGACTGCCGACGGTCGCCCGCACCGCCCTGGTCAGACAGGGCCTGGTCGCGGTGGCCCTGCTCGGCATCGCGCCGCTGGTGTGCGTGGTCGCCATCGCCAAACCGATCCTGCTGCCGCTGTTCGCGATACCGCTCGTCGCCCTCGACTCCACGCTCTGGATGGCCCGGGCCCGCGCCGAGGAGCAACTGCGCGACCCGCTGACCGGGCTGCCCAACCGGCAGTGGCTGCTGGAACGCATCTGGACCGCCCTCGACGACGCCGAGCGCATCGGCGCCCGGTCCGCCCTCATGCTGATCGACCTGGACCGCTTCCGTTCGGTCAACGACACCCTCGGGCATCTCGCCGGCGACCGGCTCCTCCTCCAGATAGCCGAACGGCTGCGGGTGGCTCTCCCGCGCGGGGCGGAGGTCGCCAGGCTCGGCGGTGACGAGTTCGCCGTCTTACTCCCTGTCGCCGACTCCACGACCTCCGCGAGCCGCGTCGCCCGGGCGCTGGTCTCCGCGCTCAGCTCGCCGCTCGACCTCGACGGGCTCACCCTCGTCCTGGAGGCCAGCGCGGGCGTCGCCGTCTTCCCCGACCACGCCCTCGACGCGGAGGGCATGCTGCGCCGGGCCGACGTGGCGATGTACCAGGCCAAGCGGGACCGTACGGGCGTCGAGGTGTACGAGTCCAAGCGGGACTCCAACACCCCTGACCGGCTCGGTCTGCTGGGCGATCTGCGGCGGGCGCTGGACGCGCACGAGGTGCAGCTGCACTACCAGCCGAAGGTCCGCTTCGACGGGCAGGTGGCGGGGCTCGAGGCGTTGGTGCGGTGGGTGCATCCGGAGCGGGGCAAGGTGCCGCCGGACGAGTTCATAGCGATCGCCGAGTCCTCCGGGCTGATGCCGCACCTCACGGAGTACGTGCTGGAGACGGCGCTCGGGCAGGTCGCGCAGTGGCGGGCGCAGGGGCTGTTCGTGCCGGTCGCGGTGAACGTCTCGCCGCGCGACGTCCACACGCCCGGCTTCGCCGGGTCCGTCGCCGCGCGTCTCGCCCGGCACGGAGTGCCCGCGGGAGCGCTCCAACTGGAGATAACGGAGCACGTGCTCCTGGAGGATCCGCAGCGGGCGGCCGACACGCTGAACGGGCTGACCGGGCACGGCGTGAAGATGTCCCTGGACGACTTCGGGACGGGGTACTCCTCGCTGGTGCATCTACGGCGGCTGCCGGTCAGTGAGCTGAAGATCGACCGCTCCTTCGTGGCGCGGCTGGCCGTCGACGCCGAGGACGCGGAGATCGTGCGCTGCACCGTCGATCTCGCGCATTCCCTGGGGCTTCTCGTGGTCGCCGAGGGCGTCGAGGACGACGAGACGTGGGAACGGCTGCGTGACCTGCGATGTGACGCGGTGCAGGGCTGGCTGGTGGCTGCCGCGATGCCTCCCGAGGAGACGACGGCGTGGCTGCGGGCGCGGGGGTCGCGGGGGTGGCAACGGCCTGCGGCCGCGCTCCCCGCGGCTGCCACCGACGACTAGCCCACCCGCCCACCCGTTCGGCCGACTGGAAGGCGGGCGTCTCCTGTGGGGCGTACCCGCAGTCGGCGGCCTCCGTGCTACGGCCCGCGTCCGGCGGCCCGCGTCCGGTGGCCCGCGTCCGGCGGCCTGCCTCCGGCGGCCCGCGTCCGGCGGCCCGCGTCTGGTGGCCTGCCTCCGGCGGTTTGTCTCCGGGCGGTGCTCTCAGTCCGCCCCCGCCGCGAAGTGATCGATCAGCAGCCGTAGGCGCAGGCCGTGGGCGTCCTCCGGGAGGCGGCCGCTGCGCATCAGGGTGACCAGGCCGTGCAGGCCTGCCCAGTACGTCTCCGTCAGGACGCCGGGATCGTCGCCGTCCGCCGCGATCGGCTCGACGGCCGCCACCAGTTCGCCGAAGGCCTCCCACAGCGGGGCCGGCGCCTCAGGAGAGGCGAACGGCAGGTCCACGGCGTGCGTGAACATCGCGTCGTACAGAGCCGGCCGCCGCCGCGCGAACGCCATGTACGCCTCACCCACTGCCGCCAGTTCGGCCCGCGCGCCCTCAGCCCCGCGCCGCGCCGCCCTCAGCTCCGTCGCCATCTCCGCGAAGCCCTCCACCGCGACCGCCGCCATGATCGCGCCCTTGCCTTTGAAGTGGCTGTAGAGGACCGGCTGGCTGTACTCGATCTCGGCCGCCAGCCGCCGCGTCGTCACCGCGTCCCAGCCCTCGGTCTCCGCCAGTTCGCGCGCGGCCGTGACGATCAGCCGCTCGCGCTCCGCTCGTTCGCGCTCTCGGCGCGTCTGGATCGACATACCAGGAATTCTAGCAGCGCTAGCCAATCTGTCGTTGCTCTGCTAGCTTCGCTCTTGTCCCTAGCACTGCTAGCAAGAGGAGATGACGTGACCGTCACCGCGTACACCCTGGCCGTCGTGCTCGATCTGTTCTGCGTGTTCCTCGGCTACCGGTTCCTGTTCCAGCCGGGCCCGGCCGCCGTCGGCTACGGTGTCCCGGCCCGTCCGGACGGGGACGCCGGCGCCTATCTCTCGGTCAAGGGCCTGAAGGACGCCACCTTCGGCCTCGTGGGCCTGGTCCTGCTCGCCTTCGTCGGCACCCGCGCCGAGGCCTGGTTCATGCTCGCCGTGGCCCTCGTGCCGCTGGGTGACACGCTGATAGTGCTGCG
The DNA here is from genome assembly GCF_048159505.1 of Streptomyces sp. T028. NCBI lineage: Bacteria > Bacillati > Actinomycetota > Actinomycetes > Kitasatosporales > Streptomycetaceae > Streptomyces > Streptomyces sp. T028. Next base: position 141,384 of record NZ_JBLRVZ010000018.1, on the reverse strand, counting down.
CCACGGCGGAACGAAGGCGGTCGCGTTCGGGATCCACTTCGCCACGGCCGTGATCGTCCTGATCAGCGCCGGACTGCTGTTCGCCGTCTGAGCGCGTCCGTCTCATCAACAGGGGGTTCGAAGATGTCGCTGTTCGTGCCGAGGTTCCACGAGACCGTGATCGTCCGGGACGCGGAGGCCGAGGTGATCGGCGGTGCGCCCGTCGGCGTCAAACTGCTCGCCGACAGCAGTGCCACCGGCGGCGCGCTGTCCACCGTGCGCGTCACCCTCGGGGAGGGCGCCGACGGTGCCCGCCCCCATCTGCACCGCAACTCCGCCGAGATGTTCTACCTGCTCGACGGCGCGGCGGAAGTCCTCTCCGGCGACGACGTCGTCACCGCCGAACGCGGCGACCTCGTCATCGTCCCGCCGGGCCGCCCGCACGCCTTCTCCGCCGCACCCGGCAGCAAGGCCGACCTCCTGATCGTGATCACACCTGGCGTGGAGCGCTTCGACTACTTCCGGCACCTCCAGCGCATCCGCCTCGGCGAGGCCACCCCGGAGAGCCTCCTGGAGGTGCAGGAGCTCTACGACAACCACTTCCTGCGCAGCGAGACCTGGGACGGTCGGCGCTGACGGGGGCCCCGGCCGGCAAACCGTTTCACGGCCATGCCCCACCGCCCCCTAGGATTGGGGCCAAACCACATTCACTCACCCCAGAGGAACGCTGCATGCCTGGCATCACGCGCGAGGAGGTCGCCCACCTCGCCCGGCTGGCGCGTCTGGAGCTGAAGCCCGAAGAGCTCGACCACTTCGCGGGACAGCTGGACGACATCATCGGCGCGGTCGCCCGCGTCAGCGAGGTCGCCGACCAAGACGTACCGCCGACCTCGCACCCGCTCCCGCTGACGAACGTCATGCGGGCGGACGAGGTCCGTCCGTCGCTCACCCCCGAGCAGGCGCTCTCCGGCGCCCCGGCCCAGGAGCAGCAGCGTTTCAAGGTGCCGCAGATCCTGGGGGAGGACTAAGAAGTCATGACGGACATCATCAAGCTCACCGCCGCCGAGACCGCCGCGAAGATCGCCTCCGGCGAGCTCACCGCCGTCCAGGTCGCCGAGGCCCACCTGGCCCGTATCGAGGCCGTCGACGAGAAGGTGCACGCCTTCCTGTACGTCGACCGCGAGGGCGCCCTCGCCCAGGCCCGTGCCGTCGACGAGAAGCGGGAGCGCGGCGAGAAGCTCGGTCCGCTGGCCGGCGTCCCGCTCGCGCTCAAGGACATCTTCACCACCGAGGGCGTGCCCACGACCGTCGGTTCGAAGATCCTCGAGGGCTGGATCCCGCCGTACGACGCGACCCTCACCAAGAAGCTGAAGGCCGCCGACGTCGTCATCCTCGGCAAGACCAACATGGACGAGTTCGCCATGGGGTCCTCCACCGAGAACAGCGCCTTCGGGCCGACCGGCAACCCCTGGGACCTCACCAGGATCCCCGGTGGGTCCGGTGGCGGGTCCTCCGCCGCGCTCGCCTCCTTCCAGGCGCCCCTCGCGATCGGCACCGACACCGGCGGTTCCATCCGCCAGCCCGCCGCCGTCACCGGCACGGTCGGTGTGAAGCCGACGTACGGGGCCGTGTCGCGGTACGGCATGGTCGCCTTCTCGTCCTCCCTCGACCAGGGCGGGCCCTGCGCCCGTACGGTCCTGGACGCGGCGCTGCTCCACGAGGTCATCGCCGGGCACGACCCGCTCGACTCCACCTCGATCGACACCCCGGTCCCGCCGGTCGTCGAGGCCGCCCGCAACGGCAGCGTCGAAGGCATGCGCGTCGGTGTCGTCAAGCAGTTCCGCGGAGAGGGCTACCAGGCCGGTGTCATCCAGCGGTTCGACGAGTCCGTCGCGCTGCTGAAGGACCTGGGCGCCGAGATCGTCGAACTGGACTGCCCGTCCTTCGACCTCGCCCTGTCGGCGTACTACCTCATCGCGCCGTCCGAGTGCTCCAGCAACCTCGCGCGCTTCGACGGGCTGCGCTACGGCCTGCGCGCGGGCGACGACGGCGGCCACTCGGCCGAGGAGGTCACCTCCCTCACCCGGGCGGAGGGCTTCGGGCCCGAGGTCAAGCGCCGGATCATGCTCGGCACGTACGCGCTGTCGAGCGGCTACTACGACGCGTACTACGGCTCCGCCCAGAAGGTCCGCACGCTCATCACGCGCGACTTCGAGAAGGCCTTCGAGCAGGTCGACGTGATCGTCTCGCCGACCACGCCGACCACCGCCTTCCCGATCGGCGAGCGCGCCGACGACCCGATGGCGATGTACCTGGCCGACCTGTGCACCATCCCGACCAACCTCGCGGGCAACGCGGCGATGTCGCTGCCGTGCGGTCTCGCCCCGGAGGACAACCTCCCGGTCGGTCTGCAGATCATCGCCCCGGCGCTGAAGGACGACCGGCTGTACAAGGTCGGCGCCGCCGTCGAGGCCGCCTTCGTGGAAAAGTGGGGTCACCCGCTCCTGGAGGAGGCTCCGTCGCTGTGAGTGCACTGAACAAGGCCAAGGACTTCAAGAAGTCCAAGTCCGGTACGTACGTGTCCATCGCCACCACCGCCTTCGGCGCGTTCGGTGTCGCCAAGCGGATCCGGAAGGCACGCGACGAGCACGACACGCTGCGGCTGATCGACGCGACGGTCGCGGCCGTCGGCATCGTCACCGGCCTCGCCATCCTGTACCGCGAACTGAAGCGGCTGGGCGACGACGACGTCCTGCTGGGCTGAGAGGGAAGTTTCACCGTGACCACCACGACCGACCTGGTGTCGTACGAGGACGCGCTGGCGTCGTACGACCCCGTCATGGGCCTCGAGGTCCATGTCGAACTCGGCACCAAGACCAAGATGTTCTGCGGCTGCTCGACCGAACTCGGTCAGGACGCCAACACGCAGACCTGCCCCACCTGCCTCGGCCTGCCGGGCTCGCTCCCGGTCGTCAACGCGACCGGCGTCGAGTCCGCGATCAAGATCGGTCTCGCGCTGAACTGCGAGATCGCCGAGTGGTGCCGCTTCGCCCGGAAGAACTACTTCTATCCGGACATGCCGAAGAACTTCCAGACCTCCCAGTACGACGAGCCGATCGCCTTCAACGGCTACCTCGACGTCCAGCTGGAGGACGGCGAAACCTTCCGCGTGGAGATCGAGCGCGCCCACATGGAGGAGGACACCGGCAAGTCGACCCACGTGGGCGGCGCGACGGGCCGTATCCACGGCGCCTCGCACTCCCTGCTCGACTACAACCGCGCCGGCATCCCGCTCATCGAGATCGTCACCAAGCCCATCGAGGGTGCGGGTGAGCGCGCTCCCGAGGTCGCCCGGGCCTACGTCCGTGAGCTGCGCGAGGTCATCAAGGCGCTCGGCGTGTCGGAAGCCCGTATGGAGATGGGGCAGATGCGCTGCGACGTGAACCTGTCGCTGCGCCCCAACGACACCGACAAGTTCGGCACGCGCTCCGAGACCAAGAACGTGAACTCGCTGCGGTCCGTGGAGCGCGCGGCCCGCTTCGAGATCCAGCGGCACGCGGCCGTGCTGTCCTCCGGCGGCACGATCATCCAGGAGACCCGCCACTTCCACGAGGACACCGGGTCGACGACCTCGGGCCGCGTGAAGGAGGAGGCCGAGGACTACCGGTACTTCCCCGAGCCGGACCTGGTGCCGGTGGCCCCCTCCCGCGCGTGGGTCGAGGAGATCCGGTCGGCGCTTCCCGAGCTGCCGTTGGTCCGCCGTACCCGGCTGCTCGCCGAGTGGGGCATCTCCGCCACCGACATGCAGGCGATCCTCAACGCCGGCGCCCTGGACCCGATCGTCGCCACGATCGACGCCGGTGCCGACGCGGCGTCCGCCCGCAAGTGGTGGATGGGCGAACTGGCCCGCAGCGCCAACGAGTCGGGCAAGGCGCTGGACGAGCTGGCCATCACGCCGGAGCAGGTCGCCCGGGTCACCGAGCTGGTGAGCAAGGGTGACCTGAACGACAAGCTGGCCCGTCAGGTCATCGAGGGCGTCCTCGCGGGCGAGGGCACCCCGGACGAGGTCGTCGACAAGCGCGGGCTGAAGGTCGTGTCGGACGACTCGGCGCTCGGCACGGCCGTCGACGAGGCCATCGCCGGCAACCCGGGCATCGCCGACAAGATCCGCGGCGGCAAGGTGGCCGCGGCCGGTGCCCTGGTCGGCGCCGTGATGAAGGCCACGCGCGGCCAGGCCGACGCGGCCCGCGTCAAGGAGCTGATCCTGGAGAAGCTGGGGGTCAGCGAGGGCTGACCTCGGGTAACCCGACGAGGGGGTGTGTCCGCTGAGGGCGCACCCCCTCTCGCGCTCTCAGCCGGAAGCGCTACGCTCGCGCGCCATGAGTGCACGAACCGACTCAGAGCCCCAGAGCGACATAGACGACACGGACGGCGACGGCACGGACGGCGCCGAGGCAGCGGACGACGCGGACGACGCGGACGCTGAGGACGACACGGACGACACGGACGACTTCGATGAGGAGTACGACTACGAGGACGCGCGGCGGGCCCGCTGGACGGCGACCGCCACCGGAGCGCTCCTCACCCTCGCCGGTCTCGCCGCGTCCCTCATGCGCCTCGGCGGCACCGCCCCGGCCCTCGTCCCGGCCGCTTACGCCCTCGGCGCGGTCGTCTGCGCGGTCGCGGCCGTCCTCGGCTCCCGGGGTCGTACCCGGCGCGCCCTGTGGCTGCTGATCGCCGGAGTGATGGTGATGGCGTTCGGCGACCAGGCCGACTGACGCGGACCGACGCCGACTGACGCGGACCGACGCCGACTGACGCGGACCGACCTGGAACGACACCGTCGTCGTTATTGTCCTGTGATCTGCCTCCCACTCTTGTGAAAAGACACACGAACGCATCAAAGGATCTTCATCGCCTGCAAGAGTGGCCTCGCATTGCTCATACGTTCTTTGCGGGCTGTTTCCCGGTCAAAGATCCACAATTCACCCCGGGAGCACGTCAGTGGCAGCCCTCGCACGTTGGTGTGTGCGCAACCGCCTCGTCGCGGTTGTGCTCTGGCTTCTCGCTCTCGTCGGCACGGCCACCGCCGCCGTCGCCACCGGCTCCGCCTACTCCAACGACTACGAGGTACCCGGCACCGAGTCCGGCCGCGCCACCCGGCTGCTCGCCGAGGGGTTCCCCACCCTGGGCGGCGACAGCGACACCGTTGTCTGGCACACCACCTCCGGCACCGTCCGCGCCGCCGACGTCGAACAGACCATGACCCGCACGCTGGAGAGGGTCGCCGACCTGCCCGGGGTGGCCTCCGTCTCCGGCCCCTACGACGATCTGGGCGCCGCGCAGATCAGCAAGGACGGGCACACGGCGTACGCCACCGTCACCTTCGCCGACCGCGCCGAGGACATCGACGCCTCCGAGGCGAAGGCCGTCGTACAGACCGCCAAGGCCGCCGAGAGCGACGGGCTCCAGGTCGAACTCGGCGGCAGCGCCATCGCGCTCACCGAGTCCTCCGACGGCCATCTCGCCGAGATCGTCGGCGTGGCCGTCGCCGCCGTCGTGCTGTTCCTCGCCTTCGGCTCGCTCGCCGCCTCGCTGCTGCCCATCGCCACCGCCCTGGTCGGCGTCGGCACCGCCTACGCCGGCATCCAGCTCCTCGGGCACGCCATGACCGTCGCCGACTTCGCGCCGATGCTCGGCATGCTGGTCGGGCTCGGCGTCGGCATCGACTACGCGCTGTTCATCGTGACCCGCCACCGCCGTGGTCTGAAACGGGGCCTCACGGTCACCGAGGCCGCCACCGACGCCGTGGCGACGACCGGACGCGCGGTCGTCTTCGCGGGCGCCACGGTCTGCATAGCCCTGCTCGGCATGCTCATCCTGAGCCTGAACTTCCTCAACGGCGTCGCGATAGCGGCCTCCCTGACCGTCGTCCTCACGGTCGCGGCCTCCGTGACCCTGCTGCCCGCCCTGCTGTCCTGGATCGGCCCGCGCGCCCTCAGCCGCCGCGAACGCCGGCGCCTCGCCGAACACGGGCCCGAGCCGGAGCTGCCCACCGGGTTCGCCGCCCGCTGGTCGGCGTTCGTCGAACGCCACCCCAAGCTGCTCGGCGCGCTCGCCGTCGTCGTCATCGCCGTCCTCGCCCTGCCGACGTTCTCCCTGCGCCTCGGCACCTCCGACCAGGGCAACGGCCCGGAGACCTCCACCACCCGCCAGGCCTACGACCTTCTCTCTGGGGGCACCTCCCGCTCGAGCGCAGCCGAGAGCGGGGGAGGCTTCGGCCCGGGTGTGAACGGCCCGCTGACCCTGGTGACCCGCGTCGACGGCGCCGAGGACAAGCTCGCCCTCGACAGCCTCGACACCACCCTGCGCGCCACCGAGGGCGTGGCCTCGGTGACCCCGGTGACGTTCGACTCCGGCGGACACCTCGCGTATCTCACCGTCGTACCGGAGTCCGCCCCGCAGTCCGAGAGCACCAGCGAGCTCGTCGACCGGCTGCGCGAGGAGGTGCTGCCCCGGGCCGAGGCCGGCACCTCCCTCGACGTCCAGGTGGGCGGGGTCACGGCGGGCTACGACGACTTCGCCGAGGTCATCGTCGGCAAACTGCCGCTGTTCGTAGGCGTCGTCATCGGGCTCGGCTGTCTGCTGCTCCTGCTCGCCTTCCGGTCCGTCGGCATCCCGCTCAAGGCCGCCGCGATGAACGTGGCCGCCGTCGCCGCCGCCTTCGGGGTCGTCGTCGCGATCTTCCAGTGGGGCTGGGGGAGCGAACTGCTGGGCCTCGGCCGGGCCGGGCCGATCGAGCCCTTCCTCCCGGTCATCATGGTGTCCGTCCTCTTCGGGCTCTCCATGGACTACCAGGTGTTCCTGGTCAGCCGGATGTACGAGGAGTGGCTGGAGACCGGCGACAACCGGCGGGCCGTACGCGTCGGACTCGCCGAGACCAGCCGCGTGATCAACTCCGCCGCGGTCATCATGATCTCGGTGTTCCTCGCCTTCGTCCTCAGCGGCGACCGGGTGATCGCCATGTTCGGCATCGCGCTCGCCGCCGCCGTCGCCCTCGACGCCTTCGTCCTCCGGACGCTGCTCGTTCCCGCCCTCATGCACCTGCTCGGCGGCGCCAACTGGTGGCTGCCGCGCTGGCTGGACAAGCGCCTGCCGCGGATCAGCATCGAACCGCCCGAGTGCCGCGCCGCCCATGAGAAGCTCACCGAGGTGGTCGAGGCGCTGGAGAAGGAGCGGGAGCCGGATGTACGCGATATCCCTGGGTGACGACGGAGCCGAACTGCGTCCGCTGGAGCCCTGGCACGCCGAGGAGTTCCTGGCCCACCTCGACCGGGGCCGCGCGTTCATCAACGAGTACGTCCCCTTCGGCTCCCAGGCCGCCGACGCCGCCGGAGCGCGCGAGGTGCTCCAGCGGTACGCCGACCTGCGCGCCGCCGACACCGGCTCCCTGCACGGACTCTGGCTGGAGGGGAAGCTCGTCGGCGGGGTGCTGTTCCTGAACTTCGACGCCGAGAGCGCGAACTGCGAGGTCGGCTGCTGGCTGGAACCCGCCGGCACCGGGCGCGGCCTGGTCACCCGGGCCATGCGGGTCCTGATCGACTTCGCCGTCGAGCGGCGCGGGATCCAGCGTGTCGAGTGGGTCGCGAGCGCCGGGAACACCAACAGCCTCAACGTCGCCCGGCGGCTCGGGTTCACCCGCGACGGCGTCCGCCGGGAGGCCTACCCCTATCGTGGGGTCCGGCACGACCTCGAAGTCTGGTCCGTGCTGGCCCGGGAGTGGCGTGCCGCACACGCGCGTGCCGCTCACAACGATCATTAAGGGACCTCTCAGAGAGCGTCCGTACGGTGCGAGGTTATGGGAACCAAGACTGTTGACGAGGCCGCCGACGAGCAAGCGGTGGACATCACCAAGACCGACGCGTCGGACGACGTGACCGGGACCGACACGGACGACGACGAGGTCCTCGAGGACGGCCTCGACGCCGGTCTCGACGACGCCGGTCTCGACGACGCCGTCGCCAAGGAGGGCGCCACCGGCGTCGGCCAGGGCGCGGGTGCCGTCGTCTCCGCCGTGCTCGGCCTTGTGTCGCTGAGCGGCAGCTGGATCGGCACGATCGCGGGTGCGCGCCAGACCCTCGTCGGTCAGCTGGAGACCTCGTCGAGCGCGAGCGTCGCCAAGCAGATCCAGGCGGTCTACGGCGACGCCTGGCAGACCACCGCCCTGTGGGCCGGGCTGTTCGCGCTGACCGCCCTGGTCACCGGTGTCGTCGTGCTGGCCCGCCCGGCCTTCGGCAACCCGGGCCCGCAGGCCCCCTGGATCAAGTCGGTCTCCTGGGCCGGCGTCGCGCTCGGTGTGATCGGCCTGCTGCTGGCCGTCCTCAAGTACACCGACGCCCTGCTCGGCCTGCCCTCCGCGAGCTGAGCCCGCTCCGCGCACGTCACGAGGGGCCTCAGGCCCGCCGTAAGCACCTTACGGCGGGCCTGCGTCTCAGCTCACCCGCAGCTCCAGGATCCGGTCGTCGCCCTCCTTCGGGGTGCCCCGGCCGTCCGTGTTGCTGGTGGTGACCCAGAGCTTGTCGCCGCCCGCCGCGACCACCGTGCGCAGCCGGCCGTGGTCGCCCTGGAGGAAGGACTGAGGGTCGGCCGAGGCCTCGGTGCCCTTGAGGGGTATGCGCCACAGGCGCTGGCCCCTGAGGCCGGCCATCCAGATCGAGCCCTCGGCGTAGGCGATGCCGCTGGGGGAGGCGTCGTCGGTGTGCCACTGGGCTATGGGGTTCACGTACTCGGCGTCGTCCGACTCGCCCTCGGCCGCCGGCCAGCCGTAGTTGCCGCCCGGCTCGATCGCGTTCAGCTCGTCCCAGGTGTTCTGGCCGAACTCCGCGGCGAACAGCCGCTGCCTGGAGTCCCAGGCCAGCCCCTGCACGTTCCGGTGGCCGTACGAGTAGACCGGGGAGTCGGGGAAGGGGTTGCCGGGAGCCGGCTCGCCCTCGGGGGTCAGCCGCAGGATCTTGCCGCCCAGGGACTCCTTGTCCTGGGCCAGCCCCCGGTCGCCGCTCTCACCCGTGCCGGCGTACAGCATCCCGTCGGGGCCGAAGGCGATCCGGCCGCCGTTGTGGATCATGCCCTTGGGGATGCCCCTGAACACCGTGTCCGGGGCGCCCAGTTGATCACCCGCGGGCCGCTTCGGGTCGTAGACCATGCGGACGATCCGGTTGTCCGAGGCCGAGGTGAAGTACGCGTAGACCATGTGGTCCGAGGCGTAGTCGGGGGAGAGGGCGAGGCCGAGCAGTCCGCCCTCGCCCGCCGCGGAGACCCCCGGGACCTCGCCGGCCTCGGTCTTCGTGCCGCTCGACTCGTCGACATGGGTGACCGTGCCCTCGTCGCGCGAGGCGACCAGCAGTCCGCCCTCGGGCAGCGGGGCCAGGCCCCACGGCGAGTTCAGGCCCTCGGCGACCGTGCGCACCACCCTGACCGTGCCCTTCGCGGGCGGGGTCGCCTCGGCGCTCGGAGAGGACGAGCCCTGGACCGTCGTACGGCTCGCGGACTCGCTCGGGCCGGCCCCGGAGGCCCCTCCGTCGCCCGAGGAGCAGCCGGCCGTCCACAACAGCGCACCCGCGGCCAGCCCGGCCGTCACCACTCGACGTCGCACGATCCCGCTCCCTTCGACACGGCGGTCCTGCGGCAGCTTCCACCTGTCCCTACGCGGGACCCGCCCCCCAGGTTCCCGATCCCCGCCGGCCCCACCCGAAAGCGTCACGGAACCACAAGGACGCTCACTCCCACGATCCCTGCGCGGCGGGCAGGTCGGCCACCTCGGCGAGGTCCCGGGGCGTGAGCCGCAGCCCGTCCGCCCCGGCGTTCTCCGCCACCCACCGTTCCTGCTTGGCCCCCGGCACCGGCACCACGTGCCGCCCCTGTGCCAGCACCCACGCCAGCGCCACCTGAGCCGCCGTCACCCCCTCCCCGTGCCGGGCGGCCACCCGGCGCAGACCGGCGACGACGGGCTGGTTCGCGGCCATCATCTCGGCGGTGAAGCGGGGGTGCCGGGCCCGCATGTCGTCCGGTTCGAAGCCCTCACCCGGGGTGAGCGTGCCAGTGAGGAAACCATTCCCCAGGGGCATCGCCGCCAGGAAGCCCACCCCGCGCTCCGCGCACCACGGCAACAGCGTGTCCAGCGCCTCCGGCGACCACACCGACAGCTCCGCCTCCACCGCGCTCACCGGGAACACCTGCTGCAACCGCCGCAACTGCCCGATCGTCGCGTCGTGCAGCGGCCCGTCGGAACGCCGGCCGCCCCGCGCGCCCACCGCGCACAGCCCCAACGCCCGCACCTTGCCCGCCTGGACGAGCTCCGCCATCGCGCCCCACGTCTCCTCGACGGGGACCTCGGGGTCGGCGCGGTGCAGCTGGTAGAGGTCGATGACCTCCGTCTGCAGCCGGCGCAGCGACGCGTCGCAGGCCCGTCTCACGTACGAGGGGCGGCCGTTGGCCACGATGTGCTGCTCGCCGACCAGCAGGCCGACCTTCGTCGACACGAACGCGTCCTCGCGCCGCTCCTTCAACACCCGCCCCAGCAACAGCTCGTTGGTGAACGGGCCGTACATGTCGGCCGTGTCCAGCAGGGTCGAACCCAGGTCCAGTGCCCGGTGCACCGCCCTCACCGACTCCTCGCCCCGCCGCCGCGACCCGCTGTAGCCCCAGCTCATCGGCATGCACCCGAGTCCGACGGCCCCCACCGAGAGCGACCCCGCGCCGATCGTCCTGCGCTCCACCTGCCCGCGACCCTCCCTCGTACGACCCCCCAACCTAACCTCTGCACACGCGCGTACCTCAATTAGCCTCCTGACATGAGCATCGACCCACCCCGTGACGTATGGCTGCCCATCCCTCCGGAGGAGATCGACGGTCTCCCCGAAGGGTTCCGCTACCTCTTCTGGGACGGGGGAGTGGACGGCGATCAGCCGTACCCCGGGGACCCCGCGGACTGCGTGGTGTACGTCGTGCCGTACATGAAGGCGCAGCGGGTGCGGGTGGGGCCGCTGGCGGAGCTGCGGCGGGTGCGGGTCGTGCAGACGCTCACCGCCGGGGTGGACGACATCACCGCACGGCTGGCGGACCTGCCGCCCGGTGTGCGGCTGTGCAACGCGCGCGGGGTGCACGAGGCGAGCACCGCCGAGCTGGCGCTCACGCTGACGCTCGCCGCGCTGCGGGGCATCCCGCAGTTCGTGCGCGCGCAGGACCGCGGGCACTGGGAGGGCGGTTTCCGCCCGGCGCTCGCCGACAGGAACGTGCTCATCGTCGGGTACGGGGCCATCGGCGCCGCCATCGAGGACCGGCTCGTTCCCTTCGAGGTGGCGCGCGTGTCACGCGTCGCGCGCTCCCAGCGCACGACGGCGCGCGGTCTTGTGCATCCCTTCACCGAACTGCCCGCCCTCCTGCCCGAGGCGGACGTCGTCATCCTGTCCACCCCCCTCACCGAGACCACCCGCGGCCTGGTCGACACCGAGTTCCTGGCCCGTATGAAGGACGGCGCGCTGCTGGTCAACGTCGCCCGCGGCCCGGTCGTCGAGACCAAGGCGCTGCTCGCCGAACTGGAGACCGGCCGCCTCACCGCCGCACTCGACGTCACCGACCCCGAACCCCTGCCCCCCGCCCACCCGTTGTGGCACTCGCCCGGCGTGCTGATCAGCCCCCACGTCGGCGGCCCCACCTCCGCCTTCCTGCCCCGCGCCAAGCGGCTCCTGGTGGACCAGTTGGGCCGTCTCGTGAACCAGGAGCCCTTGCGCCACGTGATCCTGACGACGGGTACGGCATCCGTGTAGTCCGGTTCCGGCACCCTCCGCAGTCCTCCGGGCGCGGTCCGTACGCATATGCCGATGATCGTTACGGAGCGTAGAGAACCTATGTCCCTGAGTGACGAGACTGGTGTATCGTCCCGACAGGGGCTGCGCCGCGACCTTTCGGCGCCTGGGACGGACATTTCAGACTTGTGAGGGGGGCGACGGGCGATGCACGGCCTATGGACGAACGATCCGACGCGGCGGAGCCGCCGGCGACGACCCTGGCGCAGGGCCGCGCGCAGACGCGGTCACGACACCCACCCCGGCCAGCACCACCACAGGCACAGCGGCCGCCGGAAGCAAGCGCACCGGGGGGACCCGGCGCCGCGGACCTGGGGGACCCGGTGAGCACCCCGACGACCTCCACGACCCTCCTCGACGGAGTCGACCCGGCACCACGCGACCGGTCCCCGGCGACGACAACGCCGACCGGCCGGCCGTCCTTCCGCGCCGGAAAGAACCTGGTCCACCAACTGATGCTGGCCCTCGTCTGCGCGGGATACGCCGTCGGTGCCGCGGTCGGCTGGGGCTCCGAGGAACTCGCCCTGATCATGGGCGACTTCGGACTGACCGCCGCGGCGGGCACCGCCGCCGTGTCCTGCTGCCTCTACGCGCGCACCCGCCGCGTCCGCTTTCGACCCGCCTGGCTGCTGTTCGCGCTCTCCTCGACGATGGCCGCCCTCGGCAACCTGGTCTGGGGGTGGTACGAGGTCGTCCTCGGGCGCGACGTCCCCAGCCCCAGCTACGCCGACCTGTTCTTCCTCTGCTTCGCGCCCCCCGCCATCGTGGGGCTGCTGGTACTGGCCACCCGGCCCGTCACCAAGGCCGGCTGGGTCTGCCTGGCGCTGGACGCCTGGCTGATCGCCGGCTCGCTGCTCACGCTCTCCTGGAGCCTCGCCCTCGCGCAGGCCGCGAAGTTCGACGGACCGAGCGTGACGCACGCGGCGCTGTCACTGGCGTACCCGCTGCTCGACATCGCCCTGGTCAGCATGGTGCTCGTCCTGCACTTCAGAAGGTCCTACGTGAACCGCACGGCGGTGAACACGGCCGTCGGGGCGCTCGCGCTGACCGTGATGTGCGACGCCCTGTTCACCTCACCGCTCCTGCACAACGACTACCAGTCGGGCCGGCTCCTCGACGCCGGCTGGTTCGCGGGCTCCCTGCTCCTGGCGTACGCCCCCTGGGCCGCCTCCCGGCAGCACGGACCCGTCGACGAGGGACACACACGCGTGGTCCACGAGCACGTGCCGGGACACCACCCCGGCGGTCACCCGCACGCGGCCCCGCACCCCTCCGCCCACACACCCCCGCAGCCACCCCCACCACAGGGAGGCGACCACAGCCGGTATCCGGCCACCCGTCCCATCACCGGCTCCCTCGCCGCCCTCACCCCGTACCTCGCCGCCGCCGTCTGCACCCTGGGGATCCTCTACAACGTCCTCAACGGCCGCAGCGTCGACCGCGTGGTGCTGCTGACCGGTGGCGCGGTCGTGCTCGCCCTCGTGGTGCGCCAGGGGATCATGCTGCTCGACAACATCACCCTCACCCAGGAACTGGCGCAGAAGGAGAACCACTTCCGCTCCCTCGTGCAGGGTTCCAGCGACGTCATCATGATCGCCGCCCCCAGCGGCATCCTGCGGTACGTCTCCCCGGCCGCCGCCGGGGTCTACGGACGGCCCGCCGAGGCCCTCGTGGGCACCGAGCTGGCCGACCTCATCCACCCCGAGGACCTGGGCTGCGTGGTGCACGAGGTGCGCCGCTTCCTCGCCGCCAGCCCCCAGGACGAGCCCACCACCCGCATCGAGTGCCGCTTCCGCTCCGGCGACGGAGGCACCTCCCGCCCTGGGGGCACCTCCCGGCCGGAGGCTGGGGGAGAAGCCGAGAGCGGGGGAGGCTGGCTCAACGTCGAGTCCACCGTCAACCGCCACCACGGCGGCCTGATCTTCAACAGCCGGGACGTCACCGAACGGGTGCGTCTGCAGGCGCAGCTCCAGCACAACGCCGAGCACGACCCGCTCACCGACCTGCCCAACCGCGCCCTGTTCACCCGGCGCGTCCAGCAGGCCCTGTCCGGCCGCCGCAGCTCCGACCGGGGCACCGCCCTGCGCAACACCGCGGTCCTCTTCATCGACCTCGACGGCTTCAAGGCGGTCAACGACACCATCGGGCACCAGGCCGGGGACGAACTCCTCGTCCAGGCCGCCCGCCGGCTCCAGGACGCCGTCCGCAAGGGCGACACCGCGTCCCGGCTCGGCGGCGACGAGTTCGCCGCCCTGATCGTCGGCGACACCACCCGCGACCGGGCCGCCCGCGAGCGGCACATCCTGGAGCTCGCCGACCGCCTCAGGGTGACCCTCTCGCAGCCCTACCTGATCGATGGCAACGACGTCAGGGTCGCCGCCTCCATCGGTGTCGCCTTCGCCGAACCGGGTCTCGGCGCGGGTGAGATCCTGCGCAACGCCGACCTCGCGATGTACCGCGCCAAGGCGGGCGGCAAGGGCCGGGTCGAGCTGTACAAGCCACAGATGCAGCAGGACGTCGTACGCAAGGCGGAGCTCGCCACCCGGCTGCGGGCCGCACTGCACGACGGCGAGTTCGCCCTGCTGCACCAGCCCGTGGTCCGGCTGGACGACGGCCGGATCTCGTCGGTCGCCGCCCAGGCACGCTGGCGCTCCTCCCAAGGAGTGCTGTTCACCCCCGCCGAGTTCCTGCGGGTCGCGGAGGACAGCGACCGGACCGCCGAACTGGGCCGCTGGATCCTGGAGGAGGCCGTCGAACAGGCCGCCGACCGGACCGCGAGCGGACTCACCGTCCCGGTCGCCGTGCGCATGAGCGCCCGGCGGCTGCTGGACCGGTCGATGCCGCTGGGCTCCGTGGAGGCCCTGCTCACCCGGCACGGACTGCCCTCCGGATCACTGGTGATCGAACTGGCGGACCTGGACCAGAAGGTGCCCCTGGACGAACTGGAGCGCCGCCTCGGCGCGCTGCGCCGGCTCGGCGTCCGGATCGCCCTCGACGGCTTCGGCGGCGGTTACGGCGCCCTCACCGCGCTGCGCCGGCTCCCCGTCGACATCCTCAAGCTCGACCGCTCGCTGGTCGAGGGGGTCGTCGAGTCCGCGCGACTGCACAAGATCACCAGCGGGCTGCTGCGGATCGCCTGCGACCTCGGGCTGCAGTCCGTGGCCGACGGCGTGGACCTGCCCGAACAGGTCGTGGCCCTGCGGGCGATGGGCTGCACGCACGGCCAGGGCATGGCGTTCTCCGGGCCGCTCGACGAGTACCGGCTGCGCCGCGCGCTCGCGACGGGCCGCTACTCGGTGCCCCACGGCCCCGTGGAACCCGCGTTCGCGGGTGGCGCCCCGGGGGTGTACACCAGTGGAGTGACCGCCGTTCTGGGGAGCGGAAGTGCCCTTCGCTCACATACTGAGACTCCTGTCCCACCCACTTGACAGTCGGTGCGCGCCAGGGGGAGGGTCAATGCCATGCGCACCCGAATTCTCGTACTTGGAAAGCGCGTCGGCTGAAGCTGGTGACGCCCGGAAGGACCCGGAATCCCAGCGACCCACACCCGGCGCGCTCCCCTCGCTTGCCTTTCGGCACGAGGGGTTTTTTGTTGCACAAAACCCGCAGTGAACCCGTAGAACCCGCAGTAAAACCCTCAGCATCGAGAAGAGAATGCCGATGACCGAGCAGGCCCCCGGGGCTCATCCGCAGCCCCGGCCCCGATCCGGAGGACACTCCGCCACCGTCGAGCACGTCACGGGCGCGCAGTCCCTCATCCGCTCCCTCGAGGAGGTCGGCGCCGAGACGGTATTCGGCATTCCCGGTGGTGCGATCCTTCCCGCCTACGACCCGATGATGGACTCCACCCGGGTCCGTCACGTCCTGGTCCGCCACGAGCAGGGCGCCGGCCACGCGGCCACCGGCTACGCGCAGGCCACCGGCAAGGTCGGCGTCTGCATGGCCACATCCGGCCCCGGCGCGACCAACCTGGTCACGCCGATCGCCGACGCGCACATGGACTCGGTGCCGCTCGTGGCGATCACCGGGCAGGTCGCGTCGAAGGCGATCGGCACGGACGCCTTCCAGGAGGCGGACATCGTCGGCATCACCATGCCGATCACCAAGCACAACTTCCTGGTCACCAAGGCCGAGGACATCCCGCGGGTGATCGCGCAGGCGTTCCACATCGCCTCCACCGGCCGCCCCGGGCCCGTCCTCGTCGACATCGCCAAGGACGCCCTCCAGGCGAAGACCACCTTCTCCTGGCCGCCCACCATGGACCTGCCCGGCTACCGCCCGGTGACCAAGCCGCACGCCAAGCAGATCCGCGAGGCGGCCAAGCTGATCACCACCGCCAAGCGGCCGATCCTGTACGTCGGCGGCGGCGTCCTCAAGGCCGGCGCCACCGCCGAGCTGAAGGTCCTCGCCGAGCTGACCGGCGCGCCCGTCACCACCACGCTGATGGCGCTGGGCGCGTTCCCCGACAGCCACCCGCAGCATCTGGGCATGCCCGGGATGCACGGCTCCGTCGCCGCGGTCACCGGTCTGCAGAAGGCCGACCTGATCATCGCCCTCGGCGCCCGCTTCGACGACCGCGTCACCGGCAAGCTCGACAGCTTCGCGCCGTACGCCAAGATCGTCCACGCGGACATCGACCCCGCGGAGATCGGCAAGAACCGCGCCGCCGACGTGCCGATCGTGGGCGACGCCCGCGAGGTCATCGCCGACCTCATCCAGGCGGTGCAGAAGGAGCACAGCGAGGGCCAGCAGGGCGACTACACCGCATGGTGGAAGGACCTCAACCGCTGGCGCGAGACCTACCCGCTCGGCTACGACCAGCCCGCCGACGGCTCGCTCTCCCCGCAGCAGGTCATCGAGTGCATCGGCCGGCTCGCCCCCGAGGGCACGATCTTCGCGGCGGGCGTCGGCCAGCACCAGATGTGGGCCGCCCACTTCATCCAGTACGACAAGCCCGCCACCTGGCTGAACTCCGGCGGCGCGGGCACCATGGGCTACGCGGTCCCGGCCGCGATGGGCGCCAAGGCCGGCGCGCCGGCGAAGACCGTCTGGGCGATCGACGGCGACGGCTGCTTCCAGATGACCAACCAGGAACTCACCACCTGCGCCCTGAACAACATCCCGATCAAGGTCGCCATCATCAACAACGGCGCCCTCGGGATGGTCCGCCAGTGGCAGACCCTGTTCTACAACCAGCGGTACTCCAACACCGTGCTGCACTCCGGGCCGAACGACGTCAACCCGGACGCCCGCGGCACCCGCGTCCCCGACTTCGTGAAGCTGTCGGAGGCCATGGGCTGCTACGCGATCCGCTGCGAGTCCCCCGACGACCTCGACAAGGTCATCGAGGAGGCGAACTCCGTCAACGACCGCCCCGTCGTCATCGACTTCATCGTCCACGAGGACGCGATGGTCTGGCCGATGGTCGCCGCCGGCACCTCCAACGACGAGATCATGGCCGCCCGGGACGTCCGCCCCGACTTCGGCGACAACGAAGACGACTGAGCCAGAGACGCAGAGAGAGACGCAAAGAACATGTCCAAGCACACGCTCTCCGTCCTGGTGGAGAACAAGCCGGGCATCCTGGCCCGGATCGCCGCCCTGTTCTCCCGCCGGGGCTTCAACATCGACTCGCTCGCCGTCGGCGTCACCGAGCACCCCGACATCTCCCGCATCACCATCGTGGTCAGCGTCGAGGGCCTGCCGCTGGAACAGGTCACCAAGCAGCTCAACAAGCTCGTCGAGGTGCTGAAGATCGTCGAGCTGGAGCCGTCACAGGCCGTCCACCGCGAACTCGTTCTGGTGAAGGTGCGCGCCGACAACGAGACGCGCTCCCAGATCATCGAGATCGTCCAGCTGTTCCGCGCCAAGACCGTGGACGTCTCCCCGGAGGCCGTGACCATCGAGGCCACCGGCAGCAGCGACAAGCTGTCCGCCATGCTCAAGATGCTGGAACCGTACGGCATCAAGGAACTGGTCCAGTCCGGCACGATCGCGATCGGCCGCGGCGCCCGTTCGATCACGGACCGCTCACTGCGCGCTCTCGACCGATCCGCGTAAGGCTGGAACCGGGCGGTCGGGCCGACCCCGGCCGCCCGTATACCGAGACCCCGAGACTTCCCTTCCGCCCGCCGTCATACGGTGGGACGCAACACCTGCACTCAAGGAGAGAACCCAAAGTGGCCGAGCTGTTCTACGACGCCGACGCCGACCTGTCCATCATCCAGGGCCGCAAGGTCGCGGTCATCGGGTACGGCAGCCAGGGCCACGCCCACGCGCTGTCGCTCCGTGACTCGGGTGTCGACGTCCGCGTCGGTCTGCACGAGGGCTCCAAGTCCAAGGCCAAGGCCGAGGAGCAGGGCCTGCGCGTGGTGACCCCCGCCGAGGCCGCCGCCGAGGCCGACGTCATCATGATCCTCATCCCGGACCCGATCCAGGCCCAGGTCTACGAGGAGTCCATCGCCCCGAACCTGAACGACGGCGACGCGCTGTTCTTCGCGCACGGCTTCAACGTCCGCTTCGGCTTCATCAAGGCCCCGGCCGGCGTCGACGTCGCCCTGGTCGCCCCGAAGGGCCCGGGCCACCTGGTCCGCCGCCAGTACGAGGAGGGCCGCGGCGTCCCCGCGATCGCCGCCGTCGAGCAGGACGCGACCGGCAACGCCTTCGCGCTCGCCCTGTCGTACGCCAAGGCCATCGGCGGCACCCGCGCCGGTGTCATCAAGACCACCTTCACCGAGGAGACCGAGACCGACCTGTTCGGTGAGCAGGCCGTCCTCTGCGGTGGCACCGCCGCGCTGGTCAAGGCGGGCTTCGAGACCCTGGTCGAGGCCGGCTACCAGCCGGAGATCGCCTACTTCGAGTGCCTGCACGAGCTGAAGCTGATCGTCGACCTCATGTACGAGGGCGGCCTGGAGAAGATGCGCTGGTCCGTCTCCGAGACCGCCGAGTGGGGCGACTACGTCACCGGCCCGCGCATCATCACCGACGCCACCAAGGCCGAGATGAAGCAGGTCCTCGCCGAGATCCAGGACGGCACCTTCGCCCAGAACTGGATGGACGAGTACCACGGCGGTCTGAAGAAGTACAACGAGTACAAGACGGCCGACTCCGAGCACCTGCTGGAGACCACCGGCAAGCAGCTCCGCAAGCTGATGAGCTGGGTGAACGAGGAGGCGTAAAGCGGAAACGCTCCGCGACGGTGCCGCCGGTCCGGGGTGCCGTCGCGGGGCTCTGCCCCGGACCCCGCTCCTCAAACGCCGGAGGGGCTGATTTTTTACCCGCGTCCGGGTGATCCTTCCGTGGAGGCGTGAGGCGACCTCCGTCGCAGCACTACACTGCTGTCGTATACGCGTTCAGGCCCACAGCGTCGTGCGTCTTCCACGCGGCTAGCCCCTCCTCCGCCTGCGGCCGTCGGGACGGCCGTCCGCATGTTCTTGGACTTGTGAGGACTCACGTGAGCTCGAAACCCGTCGTACTCATCGCTGAAGAGCTGTCGCCCGCGACCGTGGACGCACTTGGCCCGGACTTCGAGATCCGGCACTGCAACGGAGCGGACCGAGCCGAGCTGCTCCCCGCCATCGCCGATGTCGACGCGATCCTGATCCGCTCCGCCACCAAGGTCGACGCCGAGGCGATCGCCGCCGCCGACAAGCTGAAGGTCGTCGCCCGAGCCGGCGTCGGCCTCGACAACGTCGACGTCTCCGCCGCCACCAAGGCCGGCGTGATGGTCGTCAACGCCCCCACCTCCAACATCGTGACCGCCGCCGAGCTGGCCTGCGGTCTCCTCCTCGCCACCGCCCGCCACATCCCGCAGGCCAACGCCGCGCTGAAGAACGGCGAGTGGAAGCGCAGCAAGTACACCGGCGTGGAGCTGGCGGAGAAGACCCTCGGCGTGGTCGGCCTCGGCCGGATCGGCGCGCTCGTCGCCCAGCGCATGTCCGCCTTCGGTATGAAGGTCGTCGCCTACGACCCCTACATCCAGCCCGCCCGCGCCGCCCAGATGGGCGTGAAGGTGCTGTCGCTGGACGAGCTGCTCGAGGTCTCCGACTTCATCACCGTGCACCTGCCGAAGACCCCCGAGACGGTCGGACTGATCGGCGACGAGGCGCTGCGCAAGGTCAAGCCGACCGTGCGGATCGTCAACGCCGCGCGCGGCGGGATCGTCGACGAGCAGGCGCTGTACTCCGCCCTCAAGGAGGGCCGGGTCGCCGGTGCCGGCCTCGACGTGTACGCGAAGGAGCCCTGCACGGACTCCCCGCTGTTCGAGTTCGACCAGGTCGTCAGCACCCCGCACCTCGGTGCCTCCACCGACGAGGCCCAGGAGAAGGCCGGTATCGCCGTCGCCCGCTCGGTGCGCCTCGCGCTCGCCGGTGAGCTCGTGCCGGACGCGGTCAACGTCCAGGGCGGTGTCATCGCCGAGGACGTCAAGCCGGGTCTGCCGCTCGCCGAGCGCCTCGGCCGGATCTTCACCGCGCTCGCCGGCGAGGTCGCGGCCCGCCTCGACGTCGAGGTCTACGGCGAGATCACCCAGCACGACGTGAAGGTGCTGGAGCTCTCCGCCCTCAAGGGTGTCTTCGAGGACGTCGTCGACGAGACCGTCTCCTACGTCAACGCGCCCCTCTTCGCCCAGGAGCGCGGTGTCGAGGTGCGCCTCACCACCAGCTCCGAGTCCGCCGACCACCGCAACGTCGTGACCGTGCGCGGCACGCTCTCGGACGGCGAGGAGGTGTCGGTCTCCGGCACGCTGGCCGGTCCGAAGCACCTCCAGAAGATCGTCGCGGTCGGCGACTACGACGTCGACCTCGCCCTCGCCGACCACATGGTCGTCCTCAAGTACGAGGACCGTCCCGGTGTCGTCGGCACCGTCGGCCGTATCTTCGGCGAGGCCGGCATCAACATCGCCGGCATGCAGGTCGCCCGCGCGGCGGCGGGCGGCGAGGCGCTGGCCGTCCTCACTGTCGACGACACGGTGCCCTCCGGGGTGCTGACGGAGGTGTCCACCGAGATCGGTGCGACGTCTGCTCGTGCGGTCAACCTCGCCTGAGGTTGGCGCCCGTCTGGGGGCTGCCACCCCCAGGCCCCCGCTTCGGCCCTGAACGGGCCTCGTCCTCAAACGCCGGACGGGCTGATTCTGCCCGTCCGGCGTTTGCAATGTCTGCGTCACTTCACCTGGATCCTCCGCAGGCTCACCGCAGCCGCCACCGCCGCCCCCACCAGCAGCACCGCCCCGGCGATCGCCGCGCCCTGCATCCCGCTGGTGAACGCCTCCCGCGCGGCCGTGGCCAGGCCGGGGACGCGGTCGGCGACCGCCAGTGCGCCGCCCAGCGTCTCGCGGGCCGGCGCCGGTGCCGAGGAACGGGATCTCGTGGCGGTAGATCGCCGTACCGATGGAGCCGAGGACCGCCATCCCCAGGGCGCCGCCGAACTCGGCGCCGGTCTCCAGCAGGGAGGAGGCGGAGCCGGCCCGCCCGGCGGGGGCCGCGCCCATCGCCAGGTCGGTCTCGGCGCTGTTCGCGTAGGCGGCGACCAGGGAGGCGGCCCCGAAGGCGGCGGCGCCCGCCAGGAGCAGCTTTTGCGGCGGCCGATGCGGTCGCCGAGGGAGCCCATCGTCATCAGCAGGCCGGCCAGGACGAACGCGTAGATGTCGAAGATCCACAGCTGCTGGGTGCCGCTCGGCAGCAGCGGAAGCATCAGGACGCCGAGGGCGATCCTGCCCCAGAGGGGGGACCCCCAACGACGGCCGGCCCGTCCGGCCGGGGGTGTGGTGGTGCTCGTCGAGTTCGTCGTCGGGTTCGTCATGCCAGGAAATGTACGGGCGTATTAAACGTATGTCTAGAACGATTGTGTGGAACGCTTGAGTAAGTCGTGCGTCTAGGACGGCTGTATGGATCCTGGAGTACGCTGAGCCGCATGGGACACCGCGAGGATCTGCTCGAAGGCGCCAAGCGCTGCCTGCTGGAGAAGGGATTCGTGCGCACGACCGCGCGCGACATCGTGAAGGAGTCGGGGACCAACCTCGCCTCCATCGGCTACCACTACGGCTCGAAGGACGCGCTGCTGGCGCAGGCGTACGTCGCCCTGGTCGAGGAGATGTCCGACGCCTTCGACGGCAGCGGAACCGGGGACCTGCCCGGCGCGCCCGGCTCCCTCGAACGCTTCCAGGCACTGTGGACGAACGTCGTGGCCACCATGCGGGAGCCGGGCTCGTTGTGGCGGCTCAGCATGGAAATCGTCGTCATGGGTGATCAACTGCCGGATGTCCGCGACCAGTTGGCGCGGGCGCAGCGCGAGGGCTCGCGCGGCTTCGTCTCCCTGCTCATGGGCGTGCCCGAGGAGGAGGTCACGGACACCACCGCCGACACCCTCGGCGGCTTCTACTCGACCCTGATGCTGGGTCTCATCGCGCAGTGGACCTTCGACCCCAAGACCGCGCCGGAGGCGGAGACCCTCACCGAGGGCCTCCGCCAGGTCATCGAGGCCGCCACCGAGAAGTGATCCGCCCGTCGCGGCGGACCGGTCACGCGACCAGGCGCAGCCAGGCCGCCGCGAGTGCGGCGTGACCGGCCGGCGTGGGGTGCACGCCGTCCGCGGCCCAGTACTCCGGCCCGGTCGTCGCGGCGAGCCCGGCGAACAGGCCGTCGGCGGCGAGCAGCTGGGCGCCGTACCTGAGGGCGAGCTCGCGTACGACCTGGATCTTCGGATCCAGGTCGGCACGCCACTTCCTGCGGTCCGCCACGCCGATGTGCACGTCGCCGACCTCGACACGGGCGCGAATCGGCAGGAGGAACGGCTCGACGAGGATCAGGTCGGCACCGGACTCGGCGAGGGGCGCGAGCAGGCGGTCGTACCCTGCCGCGTAGTCCTCCGCGGGGATCACATGTCCGTCCGGGTCGTACGAGTGCCAGCCGACGTCGTTGATGCCGACGAGGACCGACACCACGTCCGGGCGGGCGTCGAGCACGTCCGCCTGCCAGCGGGCTTCCAGGTCCGTCACCTTGTCGCCCGCGATCCCGGAGTTCAGCCAGGTCACCGCACGGTCCGGGTGCCGGAGTCCCCACTCGCCCGCGATGCGCAGCGGGTAGCCGTGTCCGAGCGGCTGTTCGCTCTCCAGCCGCCCGCAGTCGGTGATCGAATCGCCGGTGAACATCACAGTGCTTCCCGGCCGCAGGGTGATGGTCACGCGTGCGCCTCCGGAGTGCCGAACCAACGGCCGGCGGCCTGCTCGAACGCTTCCCGGTCGGGGTCGCGGTCACCTGCCCAGGCGACTGTGCCGTCGGGCCGGACCAGTACGGCGCCCAGTCCGAGGTCGTTCCGCGCCGGCCCGGCCACGTACCGCATCCGGCCCTCCCACGCCTTCGCCGAACCCCGCAGGGACCGGCCGACGCCGAAGTCGAGCACGACGCCCCGCCCGTCCCGCATCAGGTCGCCGAGGCGAGTGCCCTCCTCGAGACGGAGGTCCGGGGCGCCTCGGCCGACCAGCGGGTGCTCGCTGCCGAGGTCGTAGCGGTTCGACGATCCCGACAGCCTCTCGAACGCGTACGTCGTCCCGTCGCGCGTCGCCAGCAGGTCGCGGACCAGTCCCCGCACCGCGAGGGCATGCGGCCCCGGCCGCATGACCGCCACCTGGGCGCGCGACCAGTCGAGCACCGCCGCGCCGATCGGATGGCGCTCGCGGGTGTAGGTGTCGAGAAGCCCGTCCGGCGCGGTGCCGTGCACGGTCGCCGCGAGCTTCCATCCCAGGTTCATGGCGTCGCCGATGCCCAGGTTGAGTCCCTGCCCGCCGAGGGGGGAGTGGATGTGCGCGGCGTCGCCCGCGAGCAGGACGCGTCCCCGGCGGTAGGTCGTCGTCTGCATCGCCCGGTCGGTGAAGGTCGAGGCGGCACGGACGTCGTTCAGCGCCACGTCGGTGCCGGACACACGGCGCAGAACCGCCTGGAGATGTTCCCGGGTCGGCTGCCGGGAGCGGTCGAACGCGCCGCCGTCGAAGTCCGTCATGCCGATGTACTCCTCCGCGGGCGTGCGCAGGTACATGCCCGTCGGCGTCAGGTTGAACCCGGGACGCAGCTTCTCGGGATCGGCGACGGCGGCGAGCACGACGTAGCCGGTGAACTGCGGCTCGGTGCCGACGAAGTCGAAGCCCGCGAGCCCGCGCACCGTGCTGCGTCCGCCGTCGCAGCCGACGAGCCAGCGCGCCGCGTACTCCTGCTCGCCGGTCCGCGCGACCACCCTCTCGTCGTCCTGGGCGACGGCCGAGACCGTGACGCCGCGCCTGATCTGCACGCCGAGTTCGGACGCCCGCCGGGACAGCACCGTCCCGACCGCTTCGAGGCTGGTCATCATGCCCTCCGGCGCCGGGCCGGCAAGCCGGAACGGCAGGGCGGCGACGTCGACCCCGGCCGGATCGAGCATCATCCCGGCGAAATGGCCCACGCTACGAGGGGGTGACGGTTCGTCCGCGTCGGGGTCCGCGTCGGGGCCCGCACCGGGAGCGTCGTCGATGCCCGACGCCGTCAGCAGCGAGTGCAGCATGCCGCGGCGGTGGAACGCCTGGACCGACGCGGCGTTCAGGCCCCGCGTCCCGAGCGGGGCGGCCTGCCACGGGGAGCGGGGTTCCGGCTCCCGCTCCAGCACCAGGACGGAGCAGTTCGCGAGAGCCAGCTCACAGGCGAGGAACAGACCGACCGGACCGGCGCCCACGATCACCACGTCATGCACGGGAGTCCCCCTTGGCGATCATGTCGACCAGGCCCTGAGCCGTGTTGTCGTCGGAGTCGATCCCCTTGACCTCGGCACCTTCGAACATGACGTCCTCGGTGGGGCGGAGGAACATGGCCTGCTCGTACGCGGTGAGTGCGGCCTCGACGTCACCGGGATGCGCGGCGAGGGCCTTGCCGAGTTCGGCGCCGTCGAGCATGGCCAGGTTGGCGCCCTCGCCGTTCGGCGCCGCGAGGTGGGCGGCGTCGCCGACCAGGGTCACCCCCGGCACCCGCTCCCACCGGAGCCCGGCCGGCAGGGCGTAGTGGGGGCGCAGTACCGGCGCGGTGTCGGCTTCGGTGATCAGCGCGGTGAGCTCCGGCGCCCAGCCGTCGAACTCCTGCGCGATACGCGCGGTGGCCGCGGCGGCGTCGGTGAAGTCGACGGCGGCGAACCAGTCCCGCTCCCTGGTGAGCTGCACGTAGGCGTGCAGGGTGGCGCCACGCTCCCGGTGGGCGAAGATCTCCTTGCCCGGCGAGGGCGCGATCATCGACCCGCCGCCGACCGCTTTCGCTGCCGCGGGGTGCCGGGTGTCGGCCTCGAACAGGTAGGTCTCGACGAACGCCGCGCCGGCGTACTCGGGGGTGGCGTCGGAAAGCAGCGGCCGCACCCGAGACCACGCGCCGTCCGCGCCGACCAGCAGGCTCGTGACAACGGTGCACCCGCAGGCGAACGTCGCCTCGTGGCCGCCCTTGCCCAGGGCACGGACGCCGCTGACCTTGTGGTCCCACCGGACGGTGCCGGCCGGGAGCGAGTCGAGCAGCATCTGCCGCAGGTCACCGCGCATCACCTCGGGGCGTCCGCCGTCGCCGTCGTCGGCCTTGTCCATCAGGACGGTCCCGTCCGGGTCGAGGACCCGCATCGTCTGACGGCCCTCGACGACGATGGCGTGGAACTCGTCCACCAGATCGGCCGCCTGGAGGGCGATCTGCCCGTTGTAGTCGTGGATGTCGAGCATTCCGCCCTGCTTGCGCGCGGCCGGGGAGGGATCGGCCTCGTAGACCCTGGACGGGATGCCGTTGACGTGCAGGACACGGGCCAGGACGAGCCCGCCCAGTCCGGCGCCGATGATCGTGACAGGGGTGTTCATGATGGTGACTCCCATGGATTGGACCTGGATCGGACCGCCCGGCGAACCCGGGCCGGCCACCTGCGGATCGGCAGGCACCCGAAGACTGACGCGGGCCGCTCACACGGGGCGCACACGGCGCGCACACGGCGCTGACACGCGCGCGCCACCGGCCAAGAGCCAGGGCACCGCACTGATTTGGGGACTCGAGGCGCACACGGGAAGATCGGGGGATGGACGGTGACACGCGGCTTCGCATCACGCTGCTCGGCGCCTTTCAGGCGTCTCGCGGGGATGCCGTCCTGCCCGTCTCGGGTGCGCGGTTGCAGGGGCTGGTCGTACGGCTGGCCCTGGCAGGCGGTCGCGCGGTCGCGCAGGGCGTCCTGGTCGACGCGATCTGGGCCGAGGACCCTCCGACCGACCCCGCCCACGCCCTTCAGGCCCTCGTCTCACGGCTGCGCCGGACCCTCGGCTCGGCCGACGCCGTCACACAGGTCGCGGGCGGCTACCGGCTGGACGTGGCCGCGGCCGACGTGGACGCGCTGCGGTTCGAGCGGCTCGCCGCCACCGGCCGCGACCGCCTGCGCGCCGGCGACCCGAACGCCGCGGCGGCCCTGCTCGGCGAGGCCGTCGCGCTATGGAACGGCGACGCCCACGACCGCCCCGGCGACCACCTTGGCGGCGGCTCCGGTGTCCGCCTCGGCGGTGACTCCGGTGTCCGCCTCGGTGGTGACTCCGGTGTCCGCCCCGGTGGCGGCCCCGGTGGCGATGTCGGTGACCATCTCGGTGGCGGTCCCGGTGACCATCTTGGCGTCGGTCCCCGTGGCCGCCTTGGTGGCGGCTCCGGTGTCCGCCCCGGTGGTGACTCCGGTGTCAGCCTCGGTGGCGATCTCGGTGGCGGCCCCGGTGGCGATGTCGGTGGCGATCTCGGTGGCGGTCCCGGTGACCATCTTGGCGTCGGTCCCCGTGGCCGCCTTGGTGGCGGCTCCGGTGTCCGCCCCGGCGGTGACTCCGGTGTCAGCCTCGGTGGCGATCTCGGTGGCCGCCTCGGGGGCGACGCCGTTGGCCGCCTCGGGGGCAATCTCGGTGGCGGCCCCCGTGTCCGCCCCGGTGTTGAGCCCGGTGCCGAGCCGACGGCTGTCGTCGCGGTGGCGCCCGTCGTTGCGACTCGGCTGGCCCATGCTTCGGTCGAGGCCGTCGCCGATCTCGCCTACGCCGAGCTGTCCCTGGGCCGTGCGGACGTGGCCGCCACCCGCCTGACCGCACTCCTCGCCGAGCACCCCGTCCACGAGCGTGCGGCCGCGCTGCTGATGGACGCACTCGCCGCACAGGGGCGCCAGGCCGACGCGCTGACCGTGTACGAGCGGGTCCGCGAGGCCCTGGCCGACGACCTCGGCACCGACCCCGGCGCCGCCCTGCGCGAACGCCACCTGCGCCTGCTGCGCGCCGAGCCGCCCGCCCCGGCCGCCGACACCCCGCGGACCGGGCCGGGCAACCTGCCCGCGCCGCTGACCAGCTTCATCGGGCGTGACGACGACCTCGCCCGGATCGGCACGCTCCTCGCCGCCGGACGTCTGGTCACCGTGCTCGGGCCCGGCGGCGCCGGCAAGACCCGGCTCGCCGTCGAGGCCGCCCGCCGCCGGCGCCACGCGTACCGCGACGGCGCCTGGATGATCGACCTCGCCTCGGTCACCGAGCCGGCCAAGGTGGGCGCCGCCCTGCTCGCCGGGACCGGGCTGCGCGGCGGTGCGCTGTTCGAGGCCCGCACCCGGATCGACGGCGACGAACTGGACGTACTCGCCGACCGGCTCGACGGCCGGGAGAGCCTGCTGCTCGTCGACAACTGCGAGCACCTGATCGACGCGGTGGCCCACCTGGTCGCGGCACTGCTGTCCCGCTGCTCGGGGCTGCGCGTGCTCGCCACCAGCCGCGAACCCCTCGCGGTCGACGGCGAGGCGCTCGTACCGCTCGGCCCGCTCGAACTGCCCGGCCCGGACGACGGCGTCGAGCAGGCCCGACGGGCGGCGTCGGTACGCCTGTTCACCGAGCGGGCCGCGGCCGTGCGCCCCGGCTTCGAGGTCGACGAGGCGACGCTGCCCGGGGTCCGGCAGGTGGTCCGCGGCCTGGACGGGATGCCGCTGGCCCTCGAACTGGCCGCCGCCCGGCTGCGGACGCTGTCGCTGCCCGAGTTGGCCGACGGGCTGTCCGACCGGTTCCGGCTGCTCACCACCGGCAGCCGCACCGCGCTGCCCCGGCACCGCACCCTGCGCGCCGTCATCGCCTGGAGCTGGGACCCCCTCAGCGAGTACGAGCGTACGGTCGCCGAACGCGTCGCGGTCCTGCCCGGCGGCGTCACCCTGGCCTCGGCCACCGCGCTGTGCGCCGGCACCCCCGTGCCGGCCCCCGCGATCCCCGAGCTGCTCGCGGGCCTGGTCGACCGGTCGCTGCTGCAGCTCGCCCCCGACCCGGGGCGCTACCGCATGCTGGAGACACTGCGCGAGTACGGCACCGAACGCCTGGCCGACACCGGCGACCTCGACACCGTCCGCGATCTCGCCGCCGGCTACTTCGCCGGGCTGTTGGCCCGGTACGACCCACAGCTGCGCGGGCCCGGGCAGCTGGCGGCCCTGCGGGTCATCAGCGCCGAGTACGACAACGCACTCGCCGCCCTGCGCCGCCGATGCGACACCGGCGACGCCCCCGGCGCCCTCGCCCTCGGGCTGAACCTGGCCTGGTACTGGCAGCTGTTCGGCCGCTGCCCCGACGCGGCGTACTGGCTGGGCGAGGCACTGGCGGTGTCCGCCGACGGGCCGCCGACGCCCGCACGCGACTGCGCCCGCGCGATCCACCTGCTCAACCGGGGCGACACCCGGCCGGGGAGGACCGCCGAGGAGGCCGCGCAGGAGCAGGCCGGGATACGCGAACTGGTCGGCCGCCTGCTCGCGTACCCGCAGCTGCCCGGCCCGTACGGCGCGCTCACCGCGCTCCCGCTCGCGCTGCTGCGGGAGGACAGGACCGCGCCCCCGGTCATCGAGCACCTGGCCGACGTCGACGACGTGTGGCTGTCCGGGCTGGCCCGTATGTTCCGGGCCCAGTTCGCCGAGAACGCGGGCGAACTCGACGCGATGCGCACCGACGTGGACGCGGCCCTGGCTTGTTTCCGGCAGGCCGGCGACCGCTGGGGCCAGGCCAACGTGCTGCCGCTGCGCGCCCAGCTGCGGCAGTACGACGGCGATCTCGACGGCGCGCTGGCCGACCTGCGCGAGGCCCGGTCGCTGGCGGGCGAGTTCGGCTCGCCGAGCCTTGCCGACGAGGTGCTCGGCGGCCTGCGCTGGTTCGACCTGCAGCTGCGGCGCGGTGACACCGACCTCGCGATCGCGGTGATCGACTCGGCCCGGGAGCGGGCGCTGCGCGCGGACTCGCCGGAGCTGCTGTTCCTGGTCGACGCCTGGGAGGCCGTCTTCCGGGTGCGGCTCGGCGACCCGGACCGGGCGCGGGACCTGCTCGACGGAGCCGAACGGGGCCTGCACGGCGCCCCCCGGTTCCCCGGCGACCACGCGCGGACTCTGGCCGCCGGCGCACGGGCCGTGCTCTGCCTGGAGACGGGCGACCCGGCCGGCGCGGAGCAGGCGCTGGCGACGGCGTACGCGGCGGCGCTGCGGACCCGGGACCTGCCGATCCTGGCGATGGTGGCGGTGAACACGGCCGCGCTCGCCGAGGCACACGGGCGGCATCACGAGGCCGCCGTCCTGCTCGGCGCCGCCTCCCGGCTGCGCGGCGCCCACGACCGCACCGACCGGCAGGTCCGCGACCTCACCCGACGGGGGCGGGCCGCGCTGGGCGACGACGCGTTCGACGTGGCGTACGGGTCGGGCTGGGCGCTGGACGGCCGGACGGCCGTGACCGAGGTCGACCCGGCCCGGCTGTCCCGGGAACCCGGAAGCCGCGGATCCCAGGCCGGTTCCGGGAACCCGGAAGCCCGCGGATCCTAGACCTGTTGTGTCACAGCCGCGCCGCAGTCACAGCCGCGCCGCCTTCAGCGTCATGTGCAGCAGCAGGCGGTCCTCCCCGTCGTCCAGGTCCAGGCCCGTCAGCTGTTCGACGCGCGACAGCCGGTAGTACAGGGTCTGCCGGTGGATGCCGAGCGCCGCCGCGGTGCGGCCCGCCTGTCCCGCGCAGTCGAGGTAGACCTCGGCGGTGCGGGCGAGTTCGTGGTGGGCGGGGGTCAGCAGGGGCCGTACGGCGGGGTCGTGGGCGGTGTCCGCGGACAGCGAGGTCAGCAGCCGGTACGGCCCGATCGACGCCCACCGCGCGACCGGCCCGAGCCGCGGTTCCGCGAGCGCCGCCCGAGCCGCTCCCGACGCCTCCCGCCAGGCCGCACCGAGCCCGCCCAGCCCGACCCGCCCGACCGCGATCCCGGCGGCACCCCCGGCCACGACCCCGTTCCCGGTATCACCCGCCCGTTCCAGCAACCGCCCCGCCACCGAAGTCGCCGGGGTCAGGACGTCCACTGAGCGGAGTCGTACCAGGACCGCCAGGCAGGAGGAACCCGTGCCCCAGGGGGCCGTGCACAGGGCCGTCGCCCCCGGGAGCGTGCGCAGGGACGGGGCGTTGTCGGGGGCGGTCGCCGGCCAGGGAGCCACGCAGACCAGGGTGTGCGGGACCTCCGCGCGGGGGCCGAGGGCGGTGCGCAGTTCCGCCAGCGCCGCGTCGTGCGGCCAGCCCGGCTCGGCCGTCAGGACAGCCCGCAGCTCCCGGGTGAGGTCGGCGCCGTGCTGGGCCTCGTCGGCGAGCAGGGCGCCGATCCGCACGGTCACCTCCATCGCCGCCGCCAACTGCGGCTCCGAGGGCCCGGGGTCGTCGGCGAGCAGCCAGACGTAACCGAGGACGACCCCCCGGTGCCGTACGGGGAGACAGACCCGGCCCCGGTGGACCCCCGCCTCCGGAGTGGGCGGGATACGGACCGGGCCCGTGGCCCGGGTGATGCCGAAGCCCTCGAACCACGCACGGACGGCCGCCGTCGAACGCCGGGTCAGGATCGAGCGCGCCCGCACCGGGTCCAGCGCGGACGCGTCCAGCTCGCCCTCACTGTCGTACGCACCGAAGGCGATCAGCTCGAAGTCGCGGTTCTCCAGGGTCGCGGGGGCGCCCAGCAGCTCCGAGATCTCATCGACCAGGTCCTGGTACTCACCTTGGTAATCGGCGGTCACCCAGGCATTCTCCCTCAGTCCCGCAGGTCCTTCATACATCTGTCTGAGATCTGCGGCACGGATGCGTGACAGCTGTCGATGGCTGACGATCGGAGGGATCCTTAGGTTTCACGGTGGTTCTGTCTGCTGCTCTGTGGAGGTGCCCCGTGCTGGGTCCCGTGATTCTCGCCGCGTCGCGCAGCGACCGGATGCGACGCCTGATCTCGGCGGCCCCGGTGACCAAGCAGGTCGTCGACCGCTTCATCCCGGGCGAGACCGTGGACGACATCGTGCCGGTCGTCGAGGAGCTCACCGGTCAGGGCCTGGAGCTGACGATGGACGTCGTCGGCGAGGACATCACCACCCCCGAGCAGGCGGGCGCCGCCCGCGACGCCTATCTCGCCCTGGCCGACCGCCTCCGTGTGCTCGAACTCGGCGAACGCGTCGAGATGTCCGTCAAGCTGTCGATGTTCGGCCAGTCCCTCCCCGGCGGCCACGAGCTGGCGCTCGCGAACGTCCGCCCGGTCGTCGAGGCCGCCGCCGCCATCGGCACCACCGTCACGCTCGACGCCGAGGACCACACCACCCTCGACTCGATGTTCGCCATCCACGAGGAGCTGCGCCGGGACTTCCCGCAGACCGGCTGTGTCATCCAGGCCTACCTCTTCCGCACCGAGGCCGACGCCCGCCGCCTCGCCGCGAGCGGCAGCCGCGTACGACTCGTCAAGGGCGCCTACAAGGAGCCCGCCGAGGTCGCCCTCCAGAACAAACACGAGATCGACAAGGCGTACGTGCGGATCCTGAGGACTCTCATGGACGGGGAAGGGTATCCGATGATCGGGTCCCACGACCCGCGCCTGATCTCCATCGCGCAGGAGCTGGCCCGCAAGGCCGGCCGCAAACTCGACGAGTACGAGTTCCAGATGCTGTACGGCATCCGCGGCGAGGAGCACCTGCGGCTCGCCGCCGAGGGCCACCGTATGCGCGTCTACACCGCCTACGGCACCGACTGGTACGGCTACTTCATGCGCCGCCTCGCCGAGAAGCCGGCGAACCTGCGCTTCTTCGCCCGCTCCATGCTCACCAAGGGCTGAGCCCGAACACAAGCCCCAACACAAGCCCCAACACCCGCTCACGTACAAGGAGTTACGGATCTCATGGACGCTGTGACCCAGGTCCCCACCCCCGTCAACGAGCCGGTGCGCGGCTACGCCCCCGGCTCGCCCGAGCGGGCCCGGCTGGAGGCCAAGCTCAAGGAACTGGCCGACAACCCCCTCGACCTGACCTGCACCATCGGCGGCGAGCGGCGGATGGGCGGCGGCGACGAGTTCAAGGTGGTCCAGCCGCACAACCACCGGGCCGTGATCGGCACCTACCGCAACGCCACGCAGGCGGACGCGCGGGACGCCATCGACGCGGCCCTCGCCGCCGCGCCCGCCTGGCGCGCGATGTCCTTCGACGACCGGGCCGCCATCGTCCTCCGCGCCGCCGAACTCCTCGCCGGTCCCTGGCGCGAGACGATCGCCGCCTCCACCATGCTCGGCCAGTCCAAGACCGTGCAGCAGGCCGAGATCGACACCCCCTGCGAGCTCGTCGACTTCTGGCGCTTCAACGTCCACTACGCCCGCCAGATCCTGGCCGAGCAGCCCCCGGCCAACTCCCCGGGCGTGTGGAACCGCCTCGACCACCGCCCGCTGGAGGGCTTCGTCTACGCGATCACGCCGTTCAACTTCAGCGCCATCGCGGGCAACCTGCCGACCGCTCCCGCCCTCATGGGCAATGTCGTCGTCTGGAAGCCGTCGCCCACCCAGACCCACGCCGCCGTGCTGCTCATGCGGCTGCTGGAGGAGGCCGGTCTGCCCAAGGGCGTCATCAACCTCGTCACCGGCGACGGCATCGCCGTCTCCGAGGTCGCCCTCGAACACCGCGACCTCGCCGGCATCCACTTCACCGGCTCCACGAAGACCTTCCAGTACCTGTGGAAGACGGTCGGCGCCAACATCGAGAAGTACCGCTCCTACCCGCGCCTGGTCGGCGAGACCGGCGGCAAGGACTTCGTCGTCGCCCACCCGAGCGCCGACCGCGCCGTCCTGAAGACCGCCCTCACGCGCGGCGCGTTCGAGTACCAGGGCCAGAAGTGCTCCGCGACCTCCCGCGCCTACATCCCCGCGTCGATCTGGAACTCCGGTTTCAAGGAGGAGTTCGCCGCCGAGGTCGACCAGCTCACCATGGGTGACGTCACCGACCTGTCGCACTTCATCGGCGCCGTCATCGACGAGCGCGCCTTCGCCAAGAACAAGGCCGCCATCGACCGCGCTCAGGCCGACCCGTCCTGCACGATCGTCGCGGGCGGCGCCTACGACGACTCGGTCGGCTGGTTCGTCCGCCCGACCGTCGTCGAGTGCACCGACCCGGAGAACGAGGTGTTCACCACCGAGTACTTCGGCCCGTTCCTCGCCGTGCACGTGTACGACGACAGCTCGGCCGACAAGTACGACGAGATGCTCACCCAGATGGAGTCGGTGTCCGACTACGCCCTGACCGGCTCGGTCATCGCGGGCGACCGCGCGGCGGCCGCGTACACCATGGAGAAGCTGCGTTACGCGGCCGGCAACTTCTACATCAACGACAAGTCGACGGGCGCCGTCGTCGGCCAGCAGCCCTTCGGCGGCGGCCGTGCCTCCGGCACCAACGACAAGGCCGGCGCCCCGCAGAACCTCACCCGCTGGACACTGACCCGCGCCATCAAGGAGACCCTGGTCGCACCGACCGACTACACCTACCCGCACATGGGCTGACGGCCCTGCGTGGACTCCCCGGAGCGGGTGGTGCTGCCCTAACCGGGCATCTCCGTCCGCTCCCACCACTCGTACACCGGCAGCCTGCCCTCCGGGGTGTCCGAGTGCCGCGCGGTCGCCCTGAAGTGCTCGTACCCGTTACGGAACTCGATCTTCACATCGCTGCCGGGGGCCGGGACCGGGACGATCCGTTCGATGAGGTCGTGCGGACCGCCCTCGAGAACCACTTTGGCCGTGTCATTCATGACGTCACCGTTCCCGCTGCCGGAAGACGGTGTCGCCTCCCGCGCCCAGGATCAGCCGTGTGGGCGATCACCGCAGGTCAGACCGGTGTGACCCGATCCGGCGTCTCAGATAGTAGGAAGTCCGAGTAATTGTGCAGACAGTCGCGCGCTCCTCGCTTAACTTTGTAGGAGCCGAACGTCTCGCTCGATCAAGCGAATGGCGGTCGTGAGCCGGGCCCCGCGCAGGCAACCCCTGTGGCCCGCAGCTCCCCGCCCCGGCGTCTCGTAACCCCTTCCGCACTCCCTGCTCTTTCGAAGGAGTCGATTCTCCATGGCCGAGACGACCGTCCGCCGCCGAGTCCGCCACACCTCCCCCGCGAGCGAGTCCGACCGCAAGCAGGCCGCCGCCGCCCTCCAGCGCGCCCTCGACCGCCGCGACAACGGCGGCGAGACCGGCCACGGCAACCTGTAGGCACACCCCGCAGTCCGGGAGCCGCACCCGCACGGGGCGCGGCGCGGGCCCTGAACGGGACTTCAGGCCCCGCGCCGCACCTCGAACCGGTCGATGCGCCGGCCGTCCTCCGCGAGCGCCGACACCGTCAGCCGCGCCGAAGGCCCACCCGTCGCCTCCACCGACAGGAACGAGAAGCCCCGGTAGCGCACCCGCGACCACTCCACGGTCTCCGCCGCGTTCTCGCGCGAGCGCGTCCAGTGGAAGGAGTCCACCGCGTCGCGGTCGCGGACATGCCCCTCGTAGCTCTCCGGCGCGTCCGCCGGGAAGCCGTACAGATCACGGCCGCCGCCGCCCGCCGTGACGTACACGGTCCCGTCCCGCCTCGGATCCGTGGACCCGCCGACCGGGACCGTCCGGCCCACCCGTCCGCCCTTCAGGGCGTCCGTCCGCTCGTAGACGTGGTTGTGCCCGTTGACCACCAGGTCCACCTGGTACCGGTCGAACAGCGGCTGCCACTCCGCGCGCACCCCACCGTCCGAGGCGTGCGCCGAGGTCGAGTAGGCGCAGTGGTGGAAGAAGACGACGACGAAATCGACGTTCTCGTCGGCGCGCAGGGTGCGCAGCGTCCGCTCCAGCCACGCCGTCTGCCGGCCCTGCGAGTAACCCAGGTTCGCGGGGATCTCGTACGACACGTCGTTCGCGTCCAGCGCCACCACGCCCACGTTGCCGTAGGTGAACGTGTACACGCCCGGGGCGGTGCGCGGGTCGAAGCCGGTGTCCGGGAGGGAGAAGCGGGCCAACTGGCCGCCGTAGCCGTCGGGGGAGTACCAGGCCTCCATGTCGTGGTTGCCGGTCGTCACCATCCACGGCACCGACCGCGCCACCGGCTCGCTCTGCTTCAGGAAGGCGTCCCAGGCCGTCGGGTCGTAGCCGTCCGTCTTCAGGCCCCGGCCGGTCCCGTCGGCGTAGCAGATGTCACCCGCGTGGAGATGGAAGGCGGGGGCCGCCTTCAGCAGCAGCCGGTCGATCGCGGCGGCCGACCTGCCCACGCCCTGGTCGCCGAACGCGGTGAACACGAACCGCCCGGCGCCCGCCGGTGCCGTACGGAACGAGGTGACCGTGGCGCGGTGATCGGCGTCGGCCGGGTCGAAGCCGTCGTGACCGACGCCGTAGTAGTACGTCGTCCCGGGCAGCAGGTCGGTCACCGAGGCGTGCACGTAGTACTGGTCGAGCGCCTTGCGCACGCCCTCCACGCCCGGCGTGTGCAGCGCGCGCACCTCGGCCTTCACCTTGCCGCCCAGGTCGTCGGGGCGGGTGCCGATCCGGACGTACGGCTCCCGCACGGCGGCCGGTACCTGCCAGGAGATCCGCATCCCGGTGCGCGGGTCCGCGCCGAAGGCGAGATGGCGGCCGAAGGGGACGGCCGAGGAGCGCCCGGTGGAACTCGGCGCGGAGGGTGTGGGGGTGGAGGGCGTCGCCGATGTCTTCGTGCCGGGGGAGTCGTTCCCGCATCCCGTCAGCAACCCGCCCGCCGCCACCGCCATCGCCCCCGCGGACACCAGCGTGCGGCGCCTGGTGAGCTTCGTGCGCAGGTACTCGTACTGCTCCGCCATGCACATCCCGCGGGCGAGCCGGGGCGGAATGCCGACATCCGGTGTCTCCATGCGTCCGAAGCTTCCCTGTTCTCCCAACGCCCGTCCTGCGTACGGGTGAACGCCGTCCGAAGGGAAACCCGCCCTCGGCCCGCCCTCGCCCGTCCGGGTGTCCGTATGGCGGACCAGGCGTGTCATTCCATGGGACCAGGAGTACGGTGCTGTTCATGTCGGCAAGTTCTCGCAGCCTCAATCTCGCAGTGATTCCCGGTGACGGCATCGGCCAGGAGGTCGTGGCCGAAGGCCTGAAGGTCCTCTCCGCCGTCCTTCCGCAGGATGTGAAGCTGGAGACCAAGGAGTACGACTTCGGCGCCAGGCGCTACCACGCCACCGGTGAGACCCTCACCGACGCCGACCTCGACGCGCTCAAGCAGCACGACGCGATCCTGCTCGGCGCGATCGGCGACCCGTCGGTGCCGTCCGGCGTCCTGGAACGCGGCTTCCTGCTCAAGCTCCGCTTCGCCTTCGACCACCACGTCAACCTGCGGCCCTCGAAGCTGCTGCCCGGCGTCGACACCCCCCTCAAGGGCGAGCCGGCCATCGACTTCGTCGTCGTCCGCGAGGGCACCGAGGGTCCGTACACCGGCAACGGCGGCACCATCCGCAAGGGCACCGAGCACGAGGTCGCCACCGAGGTCTCGGTGAACACCGCGTTCGGTGTCGAGCGTGTCGTGCGGGACGCCTTCGCTCGCGCCCAGGCCCGCCCGCGCAAGAAGCTCACCCTCGTCCACAAGAACAACGTGCTGGCCTTCGCCGGTCACCTGTGGACGAACATCTTCACCAAGGTCGCCGCGGAGTTCCCCGAGGTCACCACCGACTACATCCATGTCGACGCGGCCACCATCTACCTGGTCACCGACCCGGGCCGGTTCGACGTCATCGTCACCGACAACCTCTTCGGCGACATCATCACCGACCTCGCCGCGGCCGTCTCCGGCGGCATCGGTGTCGCGGCCTCCGGCAACATCAACCCTGGCGGTGAGTTCCCGTCGATGTTCGAGCCCGTGCACGGCTCGGCCCCCGACATCGCCGGCCAGGGCAAGGCCGACCCCACCGCCACGGTCCTGTCCGTCGCCCTCCTCCTGCGCCACCTCGGCTTCGAGACCGAGGCCGCGCGCATCGACGAGGCCGTCGCCGCCGACCTTTCGGAGCGCACCGGCAAGCCCGCCCGCAGCACGTCCGAGATCGGCGACGCGCTGTCCGTACGAGTAGCCGGCTGACCCCGCCGCCACTCGAGATCTTTCGAAGCCGCCGGGTCGCATCCGCACCCGGCGGCTTCCGTATGTCCCCGCCGGGTGAAACCATCAGCCCCGGGTCGCATTCACGCCGTTTTCTTCCGCCCTCCCCGCTTGCGATAATCGAACGCGGAGCCGCGGAATGAGGCAATGCTCGGACGTCCTACTACTGGCCACCGGCCGTACAGGCGTGAGCGCGGCCCGTCACTACAACCGGTGAAGGACAACCACTCATGACGACGCCCACGATCGAGCTCAAGCCCTCCGCCAGCCCCACCGCCGCCGCCGAGCGCGAGGCGGTCCTGGCGAACCCAGGGTTCGGCCGCCACTTCACCGACCACATGGTGACGATCAAGTGGACCGAGGGCCGCGGCTGGCACGACGGCCAGCTCGTCCCGTACGCGCCGATCCCGCTCGACCCGGCGACCACCGTCCTGCACTACGCCCAGGAGATCTTCGAGGGCCTGAAGGCCTACCGCCGCCCCGACGGCTCCGTCGCCACCTTCCGCCCGGACAGGAACGCCAAGCGGTTCCAGGCCTCCGCCCGCCGCCTCGCCATGCCCGAGCTTCCGGTCGAGACCTTCATCGAGGCCTGTGACGTCCTGGTCGCCCAGGACAAGGACTGGGTCCCCGCGCACGGCGGCGAGGACTCCCTCTACCTGCGCCCCTTCATGATCGCGACCGAGGTCGGGCTCGGTGTGAAGCCGGCCAACGAGTACCTCTTCCTCGTCATCGCCTCCCCGGCCGGCGCCTACTTCCCGGGCGGCGTGCAGCCGGTCTCCATCTGGGTCTCCGAGGACCACGTCCGCGCCGTCCCCGGCGGCATGGGCGACGCCAAGACCGGCGGCAACTACGCCGCCTCCCTCCTCGCCCAGGCCGAGGCCGCCGCACAGGGCTGCGCCCAGGTCTGCTACCTCGACGCGGTCGAGCGGAAGTGGGTCGAGGAACTCGGCGGCATGAACCTGTACTTCGTCTACGGCAACAAGATCATCACGCCCTCGCTGACCGGCTCCATCCTGGAGGGCGTCACCCGTGACTCCCTCCTCACCGTCGCCCGCGACCTCGGCTACGAGGCCGAGGAGGGCCGCATCTCCGTCGACCAGTGGCAGCGCGACTCCGAGAACGGCAACCTGACCGAGGTCTTCGCCTGCGGCACCGCCGCCGTCATCACCCCGGTCGGCACGGTCAAGCGCACCGGCACCGAGTGGCAGCAGTCGGGCGGCGAGCCCGGTGAGGTCACCCTGAAGCTCCGTCAGGCCCTGCTGGACATCCAGCGCGGCACGGCCGAGGACCAGCACGGCTGGATGCACCCGCTGGGCTGAGCCACCGCACCCTTGCCGGGCTGAGTCACGCACCCCCTCCTTCAAGGGCCGCTCCCGATCGCGGGGGCGGCCCTGCCGCGTACCGCACCGTACGAGGGTTCTCGGATTTCTCGCCGACGCTCGCTGCTCGCATCCTGAGACGCCCGGTTCACGAAGGTCCGGCTTGTGCCAGACTGCCCCCGTGCTCTCGTTCGCCACGATTATTGGCAGCAGGCGCGCCGGTCCGCAGTGACCGCCACGTACGACCAGGTACGGGTGGCCACCGTCGTCCTCGACCCGCGCGCAGACCTCTCGCACCCGCGAGAGGTTTTTCGCTTTTCTGGCCCACCCACAGCCGGGAGCGAGAGCACGAGGGACCATGGGGACGGTGGAGCCGGTCATTCCGGTAAGACCGAAGATCCACAACAGGAGCCTTGAGACCATGACCGAGACGGCAACCAGCGAGCTCGACGACTCGTTCCACGTCTTCGACACCACCCTGCGCGACGGCGCCCAGCGTGAGGGCATCAACCTCACCGTCGCCGACAAGCTCGCGATCGCACGGCACCTGGACGACTTCGGCGTCGGCTTCATCGAGGGCGGCTGGCCCGGTGCCAACCCGCGCGACACCGAGTTCTTCGCCCGCGCCCAGCAGGAGATCGACTTCCGCCACGCCCAGCTGGTCGCCTTCGGCGCCACCCGCCGCGCGGGCGCGAAGGCCTCCGAGGACCCGCAGGTCAAGGCCCTCCTGGACTCCGGGGCCGGGGTCATCACGCTCGTCGCCAAATCCCACGACCGGCATGTCGAGCTGGCCCTGCGCACCACCCTCGACGAGAACCTGGAGATGGTCCGCGACACCGTGTCCTTCCTCAAGGACCAGGGCCGCCGGGTCTTCGTCGACTGCGAGCACTTCTTCGACGGCTACCGCGCCAACCCCGAGTACGCCAAGGCGGTCGTCCGCGCCGCCTCGGAGGCCGGCGCCGACGTCGTCATCCTCTGCGACACCAACGGCGGCATGCTCCCCGCCCAGGTCCAGGCGGTCGTCTCCACCGTCCTCGCCGACACCGGCGCCCGCCTCGGCATCCACGCCCAGGACGACACCGGCTGCGCGGTCGCCAACACCCTCGCCGCCGTGGACGCGGGCGCCACCCACGTCCAGTGCACCGCGAACGGCTACGGCGAGCGCGTCGGCAACGCCAACCTCTTCCCCGTCGTCGCCGCCCTGGAGCTGAAGTACGGCAAGAAGGTCCTCCCCGAGGGCCGGCTGCGCGAGATGACCCGCATCTCCCACGCCATCGCCGAGGTCGTCAACCTCACGCCCTCCACCCACCAGCCGTACGTCGGTGTCTCCGCCTTCGCCCACAAGGCGGGGCTGCACGCCTCGGCCATCAAGGTCGACCCGGACCTGTACCAGCACATCGACCCCGAGCAGGTCGGCAACACCATGCGCATGCTGGTCTCCGACATGGCGGGCCGGGCCTCGGTCGAGCTCAAGGGCAAGGAACTCGGCGTCGACCTCGGCGGCGACCGCGAGCTGGTCGGCCGGGTCGTCGAGCGGGTCAAGGAGCGCGAGCTCAAGGGCTACACCTACGAGGCCGCCGACGCGAGCTTCGAACTCCTGCTGCGCACCGAGGTGCAGGGCGGCAAGCCGCTGCGCTACTTCGAGACCGAGTCCTGGCGGGCCATCGTCGAGGACCGCCCCGACGGCACCCACGCCAACGAGGCCACGGTGAAGCTGTGGGCCAAGGGCGAGCGGATCGTCGCCACCGCCGAGGGCAACGGCCCGGTGAACGCCCTCGACCGGGCCCTGCGGGTCGCGCTGGAGAAGATCTACCCCCAGCTGGCCAAGCTCGACCTGGTCGACTACAAGGTCCGCATCCTCGAGGGCGTCCACGGCACCGAGTCCACCACCCGCGTCCTGATCTCCACGACCGACGGGACGGGGGAGTGGTCCACGGTCGGCGTCGCGGAGAACGTCATCGCGGCCTCCTGGCAGGCCCTGGAGGACGCGTACACGTACGGCCTGCTGCGGGCGGGCGTGCAACCGGCCGAGTAGGCGGTCGGCGCCAGAGCCTCAGAATCCTCGCCACACGTTGTCGAAGGCCGCGTCCTCCACGCGCCGCCGCTGCCGTACGGCCTCCAGCTCGGTCAACGCCCCATTGACGGCGGCGAGTACGGTCACGACCGCCTCGTCGGCCGGGAGCGGCGGCTCGTCCGCCGCTCCCTCGGGGATGCCCAGGGCGGCGGCGAACGAGGCGAGGACGGGCTCGTGGGCGGCCCAGCGCTCGGCCGCGCGGGCCCGGTCCGGCGCCTCGGCGGCGACCTCGTGGCCGTTCCGCGGCGCCAGCAGCCGGTGTCGGGGCCGGCCGGCCCGTTCCTCCGCCTCCAACTCGTCGGCGTAGGCCTGCGCCAGCCCGTTCCCCCGGCGCCACAGCCAGTCCTCGACCGACTCGTGCGGCGGCTGCCGGACGAGGGCCTCCCCGGCCTCGGCCAGCAGCCGGTCGTCCGTGGCGGGCGGCAGCCCGGGCACGATGCGGTCGTCGTCCAGGGTGACCGCCTCGGCGGCGAGCAGATCGGCCAACTCGGCCCCCGCAAGGGCCAGGGAGAGATCACCCCGCTCGACGGGCCGGGCGGACGGGACGCCGAGGGAGACGAGCAGCAGATCGCGCGCAGTGGTCATGGCGGACTCCAGGTCGGTTGCCCCCATGATCCCTCCGTCACCGGCCCGGGGCACGCGAAAACGGGACGTCTTGACGGGTCATCGGCGGTGCTCCGCCGTTTACGGCGGGGGTGTAGTCGATCCGGTTGTGGCGGCGCGGGCCGACCCAGTGTCCGGTCTGTCCACGGGGCGACGCGGAGCGTCGGGGCTGCTTCCCGGCGGAGCCGGGGTGTGCGGCGTGGTCAGGTCGGGCGTTGTTGCTGCCGGATGTACTGCTTGACGACCGTGAGGGGTGCTCCGCCGCAGGAGGCGGCGAGGTAGGAGCCGGACCAGAAGCGCCCGCCCCACAGATAGCGGCGCACGTGGGGTTCGAACTCCTGGCGCAGGCGGCGGTCCTGGACGCACAAGGGCATGCGGCGCGCACCACCTGGAACCTGCTGCACGACTGGTGGACGATGCTCGCGAAGGCGAAGCGGACCCTGGCGGCGGCCGACGCGGTCATCCGCCAGGGCCGCAGGGAGCTGGACTGGCTCGGCGTGCTGCCCGCGCAGGCCGCCCAGGCGGTGCTGAAGACCTGCTTCCAGGCGTGGAGGAACTGCTGGGCCTGTTTGGGAGGCTTCGGGCGGTTTCGCTATACGATCGACATATGAAGGGTGTCGTACGGCCCCGAAGCCTCCCGGTCCTGCTGGCGGCGCTGGCGCTGGCGCTCCTGACCGTGCTCGCACCGCGGGCGGCGGCCGAGACCAGCGTGTCGAGGATCGCCGACACCCTGCGCGCGAGCCCGGTCTACGTCGACCCGGCCGCGTCCGCCCAGCTCTC
Source organism: Streptomyces sp. T028 (assembly GCF_048159505.1). Taxonomy (NCBI): domain Bacteria; kingdom Bacillati; phylum Actinomycetota; class Actinomycetes; order Kitasatosporales; family Streptomycetaceae; genus Streptomyces; species Streptomyces sp. T028. Next base: position 99,388 of record NZ_JBLRVZ010000018.1, on the reverse strand, counting down.
CGCGGCGGACGCGGACTCCCTGCGGCGGCAGATCAAGGACGCGGACAAACCGCTGTTCGTCGCCGTCCTGCCGGCCGACTACCCGACCGACCGTCTGTTCACCGACTTGCGTACGGCCACCGGTGTCACCGGCCTGTACGCGATCCGCCTCGGCGACCGCTTCGACGCCCGCGCCGACTCGGCCGTCCTGCCCCGTACGGCCGTGCGGAACCTGGTGGCCAGTGTCCAGGACGAGCCCGACGCGGCCACCCAGCTGGGCGCCTTCACCGACCGGGCTTTGGCCGACATGGGCGGCGCGGCACCCGCGAGCTGGGGTTCGTCCGACGGCGGGGGCGGGGTCTCCACGGGCGCCCTGGTCACCGCGGGGGTGGTGCTCGTCGCGGGCGGCGCGGGCGCGTACACCCTGGTCCGCCGCAACCGCCGCAGGCACGAGGAGGAGCGGCGGGCGGCCCTGGAGAAGCTGCGGGTGGTGGTCGACGAGGACATCACCGCCTTCGGCGAGGCGCTGGACCGCCTGGACTTCCACCCCGCCGAGCCGGGCGCCGACGACGCGATGCGCGCCGACTACGAACGTGCGCTGGACGCCTACGACCGGGCGAAGTCTGCGATGGCCGCGGCGCACCGGCCGGAGGACGTCCGTGCCGTCACCGAGGCCCTGGAGGACGGCCGCTTCTCCCTCACCCGGCTGGCCGCCCGCCGCGAGCGGCGGCCCCTGCCCGAACGCCGCCCGCCCTGCTTCTTCGACCCCCGCCACGGCCCCTCCACCACCGACGCCGCCTGGACCCCGCCCGGCGGCGCGCCGCGCGAGGTGCCGGTCTGCGCGGCGGACGCCACCCGGCTGGCCGACGGGCGTGATCCGGTGATCCGCGAGGTGGACGGCGACCACGGGCGCCGCCCCTACTGGGAGGCCGGCCCCGCCTACGGCCCCTGGGCCGGCGGCTACTTCGGCGGCGGCCTCCTGCCCGGCCTCCTCGTCGGCACCATGCTCGGCAGCCTGATGGCCACCCCCTCCTACGCGACCGACTACGGCTCGGGGTACGGCGACTTCGGCGGCGCCGGTTACGAGGGCGGCGACGTCTCGGGCGCCGACTTCGACACGGGCGACTTCGGCGGCGGCTTCGGAGGCGGGGACTTCGGCGGGGGAGGGGACTTCGGCGGCGGTTTCTGAGAGGCGGCGGTTTCTGAGAAGGGGCGGCTTCTGAGAAGGGGCCGGACCCGACACCTGGCGGCATCGGATCCGGCCCCTGCGCGAACGCGAGCCGCCTCAGAGGTCAGAGAGAGGCGGCCGCCGAGGCGATCGCCGAGGCGAAGGTGGACACCTCGGAGTAGACGCCGGGGGCGTTGGGCCGGGCGCAGCCGATGCCCCAGCTCACGATGCCGACCTGGATCCACGCGTTGGCGGAGTCCCGGCGGAACATCGGGCCGCCGGAGTCGCCCTGGCAGGTGTCGACGCCGCCGGAGGCGTACCCGGCGCAGATCTCGTCGCTCGCGACCAGCCCGCTGTAGCCGCTGTACGTCCGGCAGGTCGCGTCGCTGACGAACGGCACGGTCGCCTTGAGCAGGTACCGCTGCTGGGCGCCGCCCTCGGTCGCGGAGCCCCAGCCGGCGACGGTGAAGGTGCCGGTGTTGTACTGCGTGGTCGTGGCGATCTTCAGGGTCGGCAGGTTGATGGGCTGGGCGAGCTTGATGAGCGCCCAGTCCTTGCCGTTGCCGTTGTAGCCGGGCGCCCGGTAGACGTACGTGGACCGCACCTGGACCCGGCCGCTGGTGGACTGCAGGTCCACGACACCGGCGGTGGCCGTGATGCTCGTGTTGGCGCCGGTCCCGCTGACGCAGTGCGCGGCGGTCAGCACGATCTGCTGGGTGTAGAGCGCGCCGCCGCAGCCCATGGAGAGCCGGACCATGAACGGGAACTCGCCCTGCGCGGCGCGGGTTCCGCCGACGACGGGGGAGGGGGCGGCCTGCGCGGCCGAGACGGGCTGAAGGCTCGCCACGGCGAGCGCGGTGGCGCCGACGGCCGCGAGTCTCTTGAGAGCGGTGAGGAGCTTCTTCATGGTGCTGCCTCCGTGGGGGGTGGAGAGACTGGTTGCACTTCCCTGCAGCTCTGACGTGCACATGTCATGCCTCAACGCAAAGAAACACCCATGCGCTGGCATGGGCAGGTCAAATCCGCTCCTGGATTATGTGAATCCGCTGAGCCCCCGCACAAGGGGGGCAATTCAGCCAGACACCCGCACCGGTCGCCCCCGGCTCTGCGGGGGCGACCGGTGGGTCTCCGTCAGTCCTCCGCCGCCGACCTGGCGAAGTCCAGCAGTAGTTCGAAGTTGATCGCCCCGGGATCCCCGTGCGTGTTCTCCGGGACGTGCATGTGCCCGCACACCCCCCGGAACGCGTTCCATCGCTGGAAGCTCATCCGCTGTCCGCTCTCGTTCCCGAAGGACGTCGGATACGGCGGCCACAGCGCAGGCCCGCGCAACGGCACGTCGTGGTGGATGTGCATCCACGCCAGATACTGCGCCACGCCCCGCAGCGCCCACTCGGGCGCCTTGGGCCAGTAGATGTGGGCCGGTTCGCTCGTGCCCCACTTGGTGTGGCGCTTGGGGTCGCAGGTGCCGACGAGTTCCACCTGGCAGACGTTCAGGGTGTTCGTCTCCACCCCGCCGCGCAGATTGACCAGCGCGCGCGAGGAGATGTCGATGTCGAAGTGCTGGTACCACCGCAGCCGTTTGGCGCCGAAGTCCGGCACCGCGGTGAGGTTCGGCGCGCTCGCGCCGCCCTGGTAGCCGGGCAGTGAACGGCCCTCGGTGGTGTGGAGAACGACGGCGTTGACCTCCATCCGGTCACCGCCGAACGTGCTCTGGTACCAGTGGTCGCGGTTCGCGCCCGGGTAGTGCTGGGGTCCGGTCCTGGTGCTCATGGCCGTGACTGTGGCACAGATCACAGGCAGCGGCCGGGAGCATTCCGCTTCCGGCCGCTATCTGGTGTTTTCTGAAGTTTTCCGTCCTGTCTCGGACGTCAGGTCACGCGTTCTTGATCGCCGAGATGTCGAAGTTCAGCTTTATCTTGTCCGAGACCAGAACGCCCCCGGTCTCCAGCGCCGCGTTCCAGGTCAGGCCCCACTCGGAGCGCAGGATCTCCGCCTTGCCCTCGAATCCGACGCGCTCGTTGCCGAACGGGTCCTTCGCGGAGCCGTTGAACTCCAGGTCGATGGTGATCGACTTGGTCACGCCGAGGATGCTCAGATCGCCGGTGATGCGGTAGTCGTCGCCGCCCAGGGCCTCGGCGGAGGTGGAGCGGAAGGTCATCGTCGGGAACTCGTCGATCTTGAAGAAGTCCGAGCTCTTCAGGTGGCCGTCACGGTCGGCGGACCCGGTGTCTATGCTCTCCATCTTGACGTCGAGGGAGGCGGTGGACCGGGACGGGTCGGTGCCGTCCAGGTGCAGCGAACCGGTGAAGTCGTTGAACTTGCCCTTGACGTTCGTGACCATCGCGTGCCGGGCGACGAAGCCGATCGTCGAGTGCGCCGGGTCGAGCGAGTAGTCGCCGGTCAGTGCGGCCAGGTCCGGCGTCACCGCGGTCGCGGCGGTGGTCTCGACGCTGTCCTTGCGGCCGAAGATGCCCATGACGTGCCTCCTTGGGGACGGGAAGATCCTTCATGTTGAATCTTCAACGAGGTCAACGCGGGCAACCCCGGACCTATTCCGCCGCCGACCCCGTTAGGCTCGCCGCGTCACTCCCACGGCCGACGCCCCACGGCGCGCCGCCCACCCGGATGTGAAGCGGGTCTCACCTTCCGCCTTTGTTCGACCCCTACAAGCCACACGCCTCCTGAGCAGTCAGAACGGCTGCATGCCCCCATGGTTCTGTTCGGTGGTACCAGGAAAACGCTCCGAGGACTGTACGGAGTCGACGTCTCGCTTTCCTTGGCGGGCTTCGTAAGGTCGCTACATGACCGTTTTGGAAGAGACGACGGGCGAACCGGACGTGGTGCCCTCGGAGCCCACGGACGCTCGCGGGCGCGTGGCCGAGCTGCACGGGATCCGTGCGCAGGCGCTGGCCGGCCCGAGCGAGAAGGCGACCCAGGCGCAGCACGCCAAGGGCAAGCTGACCGCTCGGGAGCGCATCGAGCTGCTCCTGGACCCGGGTTCCTTCCAGGAGGTCGAGCAGCTGCGCCGGCACCGCGCCGTCGGTTTCGGCCTGGAGGCCAAGAAGCCGTACACGGACGGTGTGATCACCGGCTGGGGCACGGTGGAGGGCCGTACGGTCTTCGTCTACGCCCATGACTTCCGTATCTTCGGCGGCGCGCTGGGCGAGGCCCACGCCACGAAGATCCACAAGATCATGGACATGGCCATCGCGGCCGGTGCCCCGCTGGTGTCGCTCAACGACGGCGCCGGCGCCCGCATCCAGGAAGGCGTCTCCGCGCTCGCCGGCTACGGCGGCATCTTCCAGCGCAACACCAGGGCCTCCGGGGTCATCCCGCAGATCTCCGTGATGCTCGGTCCCTGCGCGGGCGGCGCGGCCTACAGCCCCGCCCTGACGGACTTCGTCTTCATGGTCCGCGAGACCTCGCAGATGTTCATCACCGGCCCGGACGTCGTCAAGGCGGTCACCGGTGAGGAGATCACCCAGAACGGCCTCGGCGGCGCCGACGTGCACGCCGAGACCTCCGGCGTCTGCCACTTCGCGTACGACGACGAGGAGACCTGCATCGCGGAGGTGCGCTACCTCCTGTCGCTGCTGCCGCAGAACAACCGCGAGAACCCGCCGCGCGTCGAGTCCAGTGACCCGGCCGACCGCCGCGGCGACGTCCTGCTCGACCTGGTCCCGGCCGACGGCAACCGGCCGTACGACATGACCAAGGTCATCGAGGAGATCGTCGACGACGGCGAGTACCTGGAGGTCCACGAGCGCTGGGCGCGCAACATCATCTGCGCCCTGGCCCGCCTCGACGGACAGGTTGTCGGCATCGTCGCCAACCAGCCGCAGTCGCTGGCGGGCGTCCTGGACATCGAGGCCTCGGAAAAGGCCGCGCGCTTCGTCCAGATGTGCGACGCGTTCAACATCCCGATCCTCACTCTTCTGGACGTACCCGGCTTCCTCCCCGGCGTCGACCAGGAGCACGGTGGAATCATCCGCCACGGCGCGAAGCTCCTCTACGCCTACTGCAACGCGACCGTGCCCCGGATCTCGCTGATCCTGCGCAAGGCGTACGGAGGTGCCTACATCGTCATGGACAGCCAGTCCATCGGTGCCGACCTCACCTACGCCTGGCCGACCAACGAGATCGCCGTGATGGGTGCCGAGGGTGCCGCCAACGTCATCTTCCGGCGTCAGATCGGTGAGGCCGAGGACCCCGAGGCCATGCGGGCCCGCATGGTCAAGGAGTACAAGGCCGAGCTGATGCACCCGTACTACGCGGCCGAGCGCGGTCTGGTCGACGACGTCATCGACCCGGCCGAGACCCGCGAGGTTCTCGTCAAGTCGCTCGCGATGCTCCAGTCCAAGCACGCCGACCTGCCGTCGCGCAAGCACGGCAACCCCCCGCAGTAACCCGGCGGACTCTCCCCGATACCTCTGCGGAAACCTCTCTCACGGAGACTGACACCCATGAACACTCCCGACATCCGCGTCGAGAAGGGCAACGCCGAGCCCGAGGAAGTCGCCGCCATCACGGCGATCCTGCTGGCCCGCGCCGCCGCCCGCACCTCCGAGCCCACCGCCCACCGCCCCCACCGCAAGGCGGGCTGGCGCCGCCTGGAGCGCGAGGGCGGCTTCCGCGCCCCCCACAGCTGGCGGTAGGCTGCGCCGCTTCGGCCGCCGATACGCCGAGAAGGGCCCCCTCCCGGAGGGGGCCCTTCTGCGTGCGGCCGGTTCGGCACCGCCGGAATCCGCCGTCTCGCTTCCCGCCGTTGCGGCGGGGGAAAGATGGGGAGGGGAAAGTGCGGAGGGGAGGAACATGGGGCTGCCGACGGTGCTCGTGGACGAAGTCGCGCGGATCGACGCCCGGCTCAGACCGATCGCGAACCGGCCCGTGGACACCACCGACCCCGACTGGGTGACCCGGATACGTGAGAGGCCGCGGCCACTGGACGAGGCGGGCGTCCGGGCGGAGGCCGAGGCCGCCCTGCGCGAACTGCTCGCGCGGTACGAGCACGGTGACGACGAGGACCGAACCGCCGTGCGCGCCCTGCTGGAGCGGTGCTCCTCGTTCCGCTGGGCCACGAACCTGCCGTACGAGCACACGGTCGAGGGATTCCGGCAGGAGCTGCTCCATCTGTCCGCCCGGGACCAGGGCCACGACACCCGGGACGAACTGCTCACCCTGCACGACCTGTGCGCCGAGGCGCGGGCGGCCGGGGTCGACATCCGCCCGCTGCTGCTGGAGGTCGCCGAACTCTCCAGCACCGAGGACAAGTACGGCATGGGCTCCGTACAGGCCCTCCTGAGAGCCGCGGGCTAGACGACGGGACCGCAGGACACGAGAACGGCCCCTGCGCCCCCTCAGGGAGGGCACAGGGGCCGTTCTCATGTCGCTCCGAGTCGGAGACCTACCGCAGACGGGCCATCAGCGCGTGCTCGACGAGCGTGATGAGCGCCGACTTGGCGTCCGCGCGGTGCCGGGCGTCCGTCGTGATGATCGGCGCGTCGGGGCCGATCTGCAGGGCCTCGCGCACCTCCTCGGGCTGGTACGGCTGCTGGCCGTCGAAGCCGTTGAGGGCGATCACGAACGGCAGACCGCTGTTCTCGAAGTAGTCGACCGCGGGGAAGCAGTCGGCGAGACGGCGGGTGTCCACCAGGACGATCGCGCCGATCGCGCCGCGCACCAGGTCGTCCCACATGAACCAGAACCGGTCCTGGCCGGGCGTGCCGAACAGGTAGAGGATCAGGTCCTGGTCCAGGGTGATACGGCCGAAGTCCATGGCCACCGTGGTGGTGGTCTTGTCCCCGGTGTGGGTGAGGTCGTCGATGCCCGCCGACGCGGACGTCATGACGGCCTCGGTACGCAGCGGGTTGATCTCCGAGACGGCCCCGACGAACGTGGTCTTGCCCACGCCGAAGCCACCCGCCACCACGATCTTCGCCGAGGTGGTGGAGCGGGAAGGACCGCCGCTAGAGCTTGCGAAGTCCACTGAGCACCCTTTCGAGCAGTGTCACGTCTGGCTGGCCGCCGGCGTTCTCGTCGCCGCCGGGCTGATGGATGGCGACCAGTCCCGCCTCCGCCAAGTCGGCGACGAGGATCCTGGCCACGCCGAGAGGGATGGTCAGGAGGGCCGAGATCTCGGCCACCGACTTGATCTCACGGCACAGGTTGCAGATCCGCTGATGCTCGGGCAGCTGGCCCTGCATCTGATGCGGCTGCGCAGTGGTGTGCACCAGCGCCTCGATGGCGAGCTGGTAGCGCGGGCGGGTCCGGCCGCCGGTCATGGCGTACGGACGCACCAGGGGGTTGTTCGACGCCCCGGCGGGCGAGGGCTCGGGGGTGCGGCGCTGCGGCTGCACGGGCTGGATGCGCGGGGCCGACGGCTGGTCGTACGGCGACGGCCCGGGGCCCTGCGGGCTCTGGGGTGCGTACGGCCGCTGCTGGCTCGGTGCGGAGGGGAAGTTGTAACGGTTCTGGTTCTGGGAACCGTCGCCCGGGCCCTGGGGAGGACCGTACGACCAGTTACCCGAATTCGAACCGCCTGGGGGTGTTGCCACTTTCTCTCCTCCTCCGACTGTGCCGGGCACCCATCACTGTGGAGCCGCGTCCCGAAACCCTACGGCCTCGGGACGCCAAAACGCACCGTCCTACTGTCAGTTGAGCAGGCTCCCTTGGAGCTCCGCACGAAGGTCGGGCGTCAGAACCGTGCCGGCACGGTCCACCAGAAGGGCCATTTCGTACCCAATGAGGCCGATGTCCGCCTCGGGGTGCGCGAGAACCGCGAGCGAGGAACCATCAGAAATGGACATGATGAACAGGAATCCCCGCTCCATCTCCACGACCGTCTGGTTCACACTGCCACCCTCGAAGATGCGGGAGGCACCCGCCGTCAGCGAGGTCAGCCCGGAGGCGACGGCCGCCAGCTGATCGGCGCGGTCGCGGGGAAACCCTTCGGACATCGCCAGAAGGAGTCCGTCGGCGGAGACCACCACCGTGTGGGACACCCCCGGGGTGTTGTCCACGAAGTTGGTGATCAACCAGTTCAGGTTCTGTGCCGCCTGGCTCATCGGGCTCACACTAACGCTCCTGGTTGTAGGTGCTGTCAGGACCGAAGCCCTGGCCGTTCGTTTCACTGCCTGCGTTGCGTCCGCGTTGGACGCCTCGGCGCAGGTTGCTCAGCCTGCCCCGGACGTCCTCCGGAGCGCGGGAGATCTGTGGACCTCCCTGGGGGGTGGTTTCGGCGGCTCCCTCGACCAGGTTGGCCTTGGGCACCCGCCGCGGCAGACCGGACGAGGTGACCCCGCCTGCCTTGGGCTTCCGGAGCTGCGAGGCCTGCTGCCAGCGCGCGTCGTTGGCCGAACGCCAGCCGCTGTCGCCGTTGCTCTCCGAAGTGGTGGCCGGCGCTTCCGCGTTCACGGGCCGTGCGGCGCCGTTCGAACCGTTCGCCGCGGTGGATCCGCGGCGGGGAAGCCCGGCGTCGGTCAGCTCGTGGACGGCGGAGGGGGCCGGTCCCGGACGGTCGAAGCCTACGCGGTCCTGCTCACTCGCGTCAGCGGCCTGCGCGGACTCCGCTTCCGGAGCGTACTGGTCCGGGTAGCCGTTCTGGTAACCGGACTGCTGCGGCCAGTCGTCCTGGTAGGACTTCTCCTCGTACGTCTGGTAGCCGTCGGCCGCGGTGGCGTGCGCGGGCGCCCGCTCCTCCTGGACCGGCTCCGCGTACGCCGGGTCGGGGTAGCCGCCCGCCGCCGCGAAACCGTTGCCCTGCGGCACACCGTTCGGGGCCGAGAAGGATTCGCCCTGCGGCATCGGCTCGTTCGGCGCGAAGTACTGCTCGTCGTACGCAGGGCGCTGCTGCTCCTCGTACGGCGCCTGCTGCGGCTCCTCGTACGCCGTACGGCCGTTCTGGCCGTCCGCGCCTTCGTACGTCCCCGGCTGGTCCACGAACGCCGTCCGGCCGCTGTCGTAGCCCGTCGGGGCCGCGTCGAAGCCGTTGTCGTACGCGGGCTGCTGCGGGGTGCCGTCGAAGCCCTCCGCGAAGGCGGGGATCTCCTGCGTCTGCTGCGGCCCACCGGCCTGGGACTCCAGGGCCGCCTTGCGCTCCTCGCGCATCAGCGAGCGGCCCACGGGGTCCAGGTCGCGCAGGTCGTCCGGGACGTCGTAGCGGCTGTCGTCGAAGCCGAGCTCGGCGGCCGTGCGCATCGGCAGGCCGGTGTTGAAGTCCTCGCCCGGGAGCTGGTGCTGCTCCGGGATGATCTGCGAGACGGTGAACTCGTCGCGGTCGGGCTGCTCGCCGCCGCCACCGTGGGTGATGGCGTCCGGGAGCATGACCAGCGAGGTGGTGCCGGCCTGCTCGCCCGAGGGGCGCAGCTGGACGCGGATGCCGTGCCGGTCGGACAGCCGGCCGACCACGAACAGACCCATGCGCTGCGAGATCGCGGCGTCCACGGTCGGCGGGTTGGCCAGCTTGTGGTTGATGTCCGCGAAGTCCTCGGCGGTGAGGCCGATGCCCTTGTCGTGGATCTCGATCATGACCCGGCCGTCGGGCAGACGGGTCGCGGTCACGCGGACCTTGGTCTGCGGGGAGGAGAACGTGGTGGCGTTCTCCAGCAGCTCGGCCAGCAGGTGCACGAGGTCGGTCACGGCGCGGCCGTGGATCTCGGCCTCCGGGACGCCGGAGAGCTCGATGCGCTCGTACTGCTCCACCTCGGAGGAGGCGGCGCGCAGCACGTCGACCAGCGGGACCGGCTGGTCCCAGCGGCGGCCGGGCTCCTCGCCGGCGAGGACGAGGAGGTTCTCGCCGTTGCGGCGCATACGGGTCGCGAGGTGGTCCAGGCGGAAGAGGTTCTCCAGCTGGTCCGGGTCGGCCTCGTTGTTCTCCAGGTCCGTGATCAGGGTCAGCTGGCCCTCGATCAGCGACTGGTTGCGGCGCGAGAGGTTGGTGAAGATCGCGTTGATGTTGCCCCGCAGCAGGGCCTGCTCGGCGGCGAGCCGGACGGCCTCGCGGTGGACCTGGTCGAAGGCGCGGGCGACTTCGCCGATCTCGTCGCGGGTGTTGATCGGGATGGGCTGGACACGGGTGTCGACGCGGCCGGGGTCGGTGCGCGAGAGCTGGTCGACCAGCATCGGCAGGCGCTGCTCGGCGATACCGAAGGCGGCGTTGCGCAGCTGGCGCATCGAGGTGCTCATCTGGCGGGCCATGAGCGACGCGATGATGAACGCGGCCAGCAGGGCGATGATGACGATCGAGGCGTTGATGATCGCGTCGCGCTGGGCGTCGGAGGCGATCGCGCCGGCGTCGTCCACCGCGCGGTCGATGAGCTCGGTCTCGACCTCGCTGTAGCCCTGGAACTTCAGGGTCGCGGCGGCCATCCACGACTGGGCGGTGACGCCCTGGGCGGCGAGCTGGGCCGGCGTCTGACCGCTGCCGATCAGCTTGATCATGTCGGTCATCGCCGGCGGCGCGGTGTACTCCTTGCCCGCGGCCTCCGCCTTGGCCTTGGCGTCGGCGGCAGCCTTCTCGCCCTCGGCCTGCTTCTCCTTCATGACCTCGTTGAGGCGCGCGGCGTCCTGGGTGGTGCCACCGGAGCCGTACTCCTGGACGGCGACCTGCTCCAGGTAGGCGTACGAGGTGTAGGAGATGAGCTGCGACTTGTACGTGGCCTCGTCCGGGCTCGGGCGCACCAGCAGGTGCGTGCCGATCGCGCGCTGCAGGGACGCCGCGCCCTTGGCGAGGGCGATCGCGTAGACCGTACGGCCGTAGGCGGTGATGTTGCCCGTGCCGAGGCCGAGTTCGTTGGAGAACTCCATCAGCAGGTGCTCGACCGCGACGTAGCCCTCCTCGGTCTGCACCGGGTCCATCTTCTTGGTGTAGGCCGCCGCGCGGATCTTTGTCAGCGTCGGCTCGGCCTCCTCCACCAGGTTCAGACGGCGCTTGAGGCCCTCCTTGTCGGGCATCCCGACGGTCTCCTGGTGGAAGGCGGTGGCCTTCTCGTCGGTGAGGGCCCGGGCCTGCTTGACGACGGAGTCGTCCTTCTTGTTCTCCAGCAACGGCTCGGCGCTCAGGTCGCGCTCGTTGAGGAGGGCCTCGGCGTACTCACCGGCGGCGGCCACGATCTTCGCGACCTTCTCCGCGTCGCGCGCCTCCTGCCAGGTGTCGATCGAGCCCTTCACCTGGAAGCCGCCCATGACCAGGCCGACCAGCACGGGTATGAGCAGGATCGCGTTCAGCCTCGTCGGCACCCGCCAGTTGCGCGGGGACAGACGGCCACCGCTCTTCGGGGGTGCGGCCGTCGGCTCCGAGCCGGGCACAGGGGCGGGCGCCGCTCCGCGCGGCGGCGGCGTGAAGTTGCCCCGGGCCGCAGGCTCGGGACTTTTCTTGCTTCGCCTCACTCGACCAACAACCTCTCGGCGGTCGGCACCTTCCGTGCCGCAGTGTCTCAGAGCCCGGTCAGCCATCGACCATCAGTACGTCATTGACTATTGGGCAGTTCAGGCATTCCAGCACGACGGCCTACACGATTCCAAACATGGAGAAGCGCCGGTTCGAAGTGATGTAAGCCCCAGATAAAACGGTCAAAAAGAGCGAGCCCCGTCAAAAGACGGGGCCTTCATGCGCACAGTGAGACCGAGTGACCGCGACGCGTGGCGGTGCCACCGGATTCCTCTGCCGAAACGTTATGAACACCGGAGCCGACCGTGTCAAAGGCCACAGCCGGCTCCAAAGCGTCTACGACAACTGCCGTAGGGAACTGGGAACTTGAAAGTTACCGCAAACGGGCCATGAGCGCATGCTCGACCAGCGTGATCAGCGCGCTCTTCGCATCCGAGCGGTGCCGCGCGTCGGTCGTGATGATCGGGGTGTCCGGACCGATCTGCAGCGCCTCGCGCACCTCTTCGGGCTGGTACGGCTGCTGCCCGTCGAAGCCGTTGAGGGCGACGACGAACGGCAGGCCGGAGTTCTCGAAGTAGTCGACCGCGGGGAAGCAGTCGGCGAGACGGCGGGTGTCCACGAGCACGACGGCGCCGATCGCGCCGCGCACCAGGTCGTCCCACATGAACCAGAACCGGTCCTGACCCGGTGTACCGAACAGGTACAGGATCAGGTCCTGGTCCAGGGTGATACGGCCGAAGTCCATGGCCACCGTGGTGGTGGTCTTGTCTCCGGTGTGGGTGAGGTCGTCGATGCCCGCCGACGCGGACGTCATGACGGCCTCGGTACGCAGCGGGTTGATCTCCGAGACCGCGCCCACGAACGTGGTCTTGCCCACGCCGAAGCCGCCCGCCACCACGATCTTCGCGGAAGTGGTGGCCCGGCCCCCGTCAGAGCTTGCGAAGTCCACTGAGCACCCTTTCGAGCAGCGTCACGTCCGGAGCGCCGCCGTTGTTCTCGTCGCCGCCCGGCTGGTGGATGGCCACCAGACCGGCCTCGGCGAGGTCAGCCACCAGGATCCGTGCCACACCCAGCGGCATGGCCAGCAGCGCCGAGACCTCGGCGACCGACTTGACCTCGCGGCACAGGTGGCAGATGCGCTGGTGCTCCGGGAGCAGCCCCATCAGTGCTGCCGGGTCGGCCGTGGTGCTGATCAGTGCCTCGATGGCGAGCTGATAGCGCGGCCGGGTCCGGCCACCGGTCATCGCGTACGGACGCACCAGCGGCTGGTCGCCCTCATCCCCGTACGGCTCCGCGTACGGATCATGATGGGCGGGGGGCGGGGTCATGGGTCCTCCGGGCGGGACAGCATTCTCGGTCAGTCGTGCCGTCCGTCGAGGCCGGTGGGGGGATTGTGTCGGCCGGACGGTGATTTCGTGAGGTGGGTGGTGCCGGGGTCGGTCAGTGGAGCAGACTGCCCTGGAGCTCGGCGCGCAGGTCCGGGGTGAGGACAGCGCCCGCGCGGTCGACCAGCAGCGCCATCTCGTAGCCGACGAGGCCGATGTCGCACTCTGGGTGTGCGAGCACGGCCAGGGAAGAGCCGTCCGAGACGGACATGAGGAAGAGGAATCCTCGCTCCATCTCGACGACCGTCTGTGCCACGCTGCCGCCCTCGAAGATCCGGGAGGCACCGGCCGTGAGCGAGGTGAGGCCCGACGCGACCGCCGCCAGCTGGTCGGCACGGTCGCGCGGGAAACCCTCGGACATCGCGAGCAGGAGCCCGTCGGCCGACACGACGACGGTGTGGGACACCCCGGGGGTGTTGTCCACGAAGTTGGTGATCAACCAGTTCAGGTTCTGTGCCGCCTGGCTCATCTGGCTCAACTAACGCTCCTGCTGGTGAGTGGGGCTCGGGAAACTGCCGGTCTGACCGTTGCCGGCCTGACGACCCTGCGCGATGCCCCGACGAAGATTGGTCAGCCGTCCGCGCACGTCGTCAGGCGCGCGCGAGACCTGCGGACCGGTTTGGTGCTGTTGTTGCTGTGCCATGCCCGGGACGAGGTTCGCCCTGGGCACCCGGCGCGGCAGACCGGAGGTGGTGACCCCGCCCGCGGCCGGCTGCCGGACGCGCTCGGCCTGCCGGACGAGTTCGTCGTTCGGCGAGGTACGCCACGAGGAGGTCGAGGGGCCGCCCGCCGCGGGCCGCTGGGGTGCGGCCGGAGCCTGCGGCTGCGGTGCCTGCGGCGCCGGAGCCTGACCGCCCGCCTGCGGACCGCCGTGGAACCAGTTGGTCTCCAGCGTGTCGTACAGCGGGGTGCGGCCGTCGCCCGGACCCGGGGCCGGCGGCAGGGCCTCCGGCTCGGGACGGGGGGCGGGACGCGGCGGAACCTGGGGCCGCGGCGAGCCGTAGCCGTTGGTCCCGTTGAACTGGGGACGCTCGAACTGTCCCGTCGACGACATGTCCTGGCGGCCGGGCAGCGCGTGCTGGCCGGTGGAGGACGCGTCGTAGCCCGGCGTGGCGAACTGGCCCGTGGAGCCGTTGTCGTACGCCTGCGGAGCGAACTGGTTCGGGTTCGCCGGGGCGTTCTGCCCGCCCGGGGCGCCGAAGACGTCGGAGCGGGTGAAGCCGCCCTGGCGGTCGCTCTGGCCGGGGCGCTGGAACTGGCCCGTGTCCTGCGGGCTCACCGCGGGGAACTGCCCTGTGCCCTGGGGGCTCACGGCGGGGAACTGGCCCGTGCCCTGCAGACCGTTCGCACCGCCGCGGCCGAAGTCGGCCGGCCCGGCCGGACCCTGTCGCTCGTCGACGCGCGGGATGGCCGGCATCTCCGCCGTGGCGGCGGGACCGTGGCGGTCGTCGATGCGCGGCATGCGCGAGGTCTGCGCGACGTCCGGCTCCTCGTGACCGCGCGGGGCGTCCAGCGGGGTGCGCGGCACCGGCGGCTGGGCGTTCTCGTCGCCCCAGCTGGTCACGCGCGGCTGCGGGTTGCCGCCGGGCAGCTCGGCGCGCGGGCCGCCGCGCGGCGGGAGCTGCGGCTGACGGCCGCGCGGCTCGGCGTTGTTCTTGCGCTGCGGCGGACGTCCGCCGCCGAAGAAGTCCTGGCCCTGGCCGTTCGTACCGGCGCTCTGCAGCCCCTGCGGCGCACCCGGCGCCTGGCCGCCGAAGCCGGCGCCCGCACCGGCCGGGGCCGGACGGTCCTGCTGGGGCGGGACGGGGGACTGCGGTCCGCGCGGGGGCTGGCCGCCGGGACGGCCACCGCCGTCACGGCCGGGCAGCGCGGCCCGCGGACCCTGACCGGCGGCGAGACGGCCGCCCGCACCGGGACCGGAACCGAGACCCGCGCCGAGGGCACCGCCCCCGGCCGGGGCACCGGCGCCGAGCGCACCGCCCTGCTGGCCGCTCTGGCGTCGCGCGGCGGCGACGCCCGCGGCGGCCTGCGCGGCGGCGGGACCGCCGGCGGCGCCGCCCTGACCGGGCTTGGGCTGGGGCTTCTTGCCGCCCTGGGCGACATCCACGGGCAGCATGACCAGCGCGGTCGTACCACCGGAGTCAGACGGGCGCAGCTGGATCCGGATGCCGTGGCGCTGGGACAGCCGACCGACCACGAAGAGGCCCATGCGGCGGGAGACCGAGACGTCCACGGTGGGCGGCGAGGCGAGCCGCTCGTTGATCGCGGCGAGGTCCTCGGGGGACAGACCGATACCGGTGTCGTGGATCTCGATCAGCACGCGGCCGTCGGGCAGCGCGTGACCGGTGACCTTGACCTTGGTCTGCGGCGAGGAGAACGAGGTGGCGTTCTCGAGCAGCTCGGCGAGGAGGTGCACGAGGTCGTTGACGACCCGGCCGGCCACTTCGGTGGACGGCACGGAGGCGAGCTCGATGCGCTCGTACTGCTCCACCTCGGAGGCGGCGGCGCGCAGGACGTCGACCAGCGGGACCGGGCGGGTCCAGCGGCGGCCGGGCTCTTCACCCGCGAGGACCAGGAGGTTCTCACCGTTACGGCGCATACGGGTGGCGAGGTGGTCGAGCTTGAAGAGCGAGGAGAGCTGGTCCGGGTCGGCCTCGCGGGACTCCAGTTCGGAGATGAGCGAGAGCTGACGCTGGATGAGGCCCTGCGAGCGACGCGAGAGGTTGGTGAACATCGCGTTGACGTTGCCCCGCAGAAGGGCCTGCTCGGCGGCGAGGCGGACGGCCTCGCGGTGCACGTCGTCGAAGGCCGCGGCCACCTGGCCGATCTCGTCCCGGGAGTGCACACCGACCGACTCCACGGAGGTGTCGACGTCCTGCGGGTCGGACTCGGACAGCTGCTTGACCAGCTCGGGCAGACGGTCCTGGGCGACCTTGGTGGCGGTCTCCTGCAGCCGGCGCAGCGAGCGGATCATGGACCGGGCGACGACGAAGGCGCCGACCAGCGACACACCGAGGACGAGCAGGATGAGGGCACCGCTGATGATGGCCTCGCGCTCGGAGTCGGAGCGCAGCTCGCGGGCCTTCTGTTCCATGTCCTCGAGCAGCGTGTGCTCGATGTTGTTCATCTGGCGGATCTTGGTCGACGCGTCGTCGATCCAGTCCTGGTACGACCGCTGGTCCTGCGAGGTCAGACCGGAGGAGGAGGCGAACGCACGCGAGGCGTAGGTGTCCGACTCCTCGATGACCGGGTTGCCCTGCTCGATGGGGCTCAGCAGTTCCTCGGCGTTGTCGTCGCCGTAGATGCTGCGGAAACTGGAGAGCTCGGAGTCCTCGTTGTCGAACGCGGCCTTGGCGTACTGCCGCTCGGTGTTCGAGAGCTCGCCGTAGGTCGTGTTGTTCGCGGGCAGCGCCGCCGAGAGGACGGCGCGCTGGACCGAGGCGTACTCCTTGGCGTTGGAGAAGGCGGCCAGCGCACGCGTGCGCTGGATCATCTCCGGGTTGCTCGTGGCCTGGGCCATGTCCTGCGAGAGGTCGAGCAGCTTCGTGATGAGCTGGTGGTACGCGTCGACCGTCTGGGAGGAGTTGCCCTTCTCCGCGTACGCCGTTGAGCGGATCTTCTGGAGGTTCTGCAGGTCGGCCAGCAGACCGATGAGGCTGTCGCGGACACCCTGGAGGTTGCCGTCCTTGGAGGCGCTGTTGATCTCCTCGGAGGCGTCCTGGAAGGCGGTCACGGCCCGGTCCGACTTGGTCCGGTAGCCCTTGATGCCGAAGTCGGTGGCCTTGGTGCCGTGCGACAGCGGGCCGGCCGAGCGGTCGCGCTCCTCCTGGAGGGCGACGGCGAGCTCGGTCGCCTGCTTGGTCATGTCCGTCAGCAGCTTCATGTTGTCGAGCTGCTGGATGTCGTCCATCGACGTGTTGATGCGCAGCGCGCCCATCGTGGTGGCCGCGACCACCGGCAGGGTCAGCAGCGCCACCAGACGCGTGGAGATGCGCCAGTTGCGCAGCGCCATTCGGGGGCCGGGCCCGGTGGGGCCGGCCGGCGGCTTGATCGTCGGAGTCGGGGGAAGGGAGCTCGGCGACGCGGACGCGCCGGGGCGCCCGGGGCGCTCACCGCCGTCGCCGGACGTGACCGGGCCCGGGTTCTGGGCGTGCTGGGGCGAGGAGCTGCCATTGCTGGGGGCAGTCCCGCCGTGCGGCTCCGGCTCCGCCGAAGCACTGCCATCCCTCTTGAAACGTCCCTGCACTAGCGTCGCAACCTCTGGACCAGGCGCCCTTCCGGGTGAACGGAAGGACGGTGTCGGCGTGTTGGGGGACGCCCTGAATTACGTCCCTCGAATGGTCGTGAGTGACCGGCGCTGGCTCCCCCTTCCAACCGCCACTACGGCGCTTGTGCGCCCCGGTGCGCCGGTTCGATCCAGCGGCGGTGCGTGAGATTCCAGCACAGTGCCGGATCTCCAACAAGGTGTGTTGGCCGGGCTGTGACATGCGTGACAGCGCGTGAGGGGAACGTTACGGGACGTAGAAAAGGTTCCCGCATAAAGCGGGCGTAAGGGTGCGAAGTGCCAGGGCGTGGCAGGTGTCCCAGTCGCGATGATCAGGAGCGGAATGAGTGCTTCAGGGGGCCAATGTCCGTTTCTCAGTGGTCGATCGCCGACACGGTTTGACCGCTTTGGTCGTCGATTCGTGAGCAAACTCACACGCTGATCATGCCGCCTTCACGAGTTACCCAGGAATCGCGTGTTTAGCCTGACGCTTTACAGGGATGGCATATCCGACAACCCGGCACCACGAGCAGACAGGGCCACGTACAACAGTGAAGACGACGACGATGTTCCACAAGATCGCCAACCCGCGACGCACGACGCTGGCGCACCTCAAGGACGCCGACGAACTGCAGCTCCCGGACCAGCCGGAGCACGCCGCCGACCTGCCGGCCCAGACTGCCAACCCCAAGCGCACCATCCTCATGGAGGCCCCCGTCGCGGCCTCCGTCGCGGAGTAGATCCTTCGCAGAGATCCACGAGATCTTCACCGATCTCCGCGGAGTGATACGCGCACCGGCCGCCGAATGCTCAAGGCGGCCGCACACGGATGTCAAGGGCGTCCCCGGCCGGGGACGCCCTTCCGCGTTAGCCTGGAGCGTCACACTCCAGCCAGCTCAAGGGGTCAACCAACCCGTGCGCATCGCCAGGTTCTCCATCGACGGCAACGTCGCCTTCGGCGCGGTCGAGGGCGACAAGCCGGACGAGCTCGTCCTCGACATCATCAAGGGCATCCCGTTCACGGAATTCGAGCTCTCCGGCACGAAGGTGCCGCTGAGCAAGGTCCGGCTGCTCCCGCCCGTCCTGCCCAACAAGGTGGTGGCCTTCGGCCGCAACTACGCCGAGCACGCGCGCGAGCTGGGCAACGAGGTGCCGGACGCCCCGTTCGCCTTCTTCAAGCCGTCCACCTCGGTGATCGGCCCCGGGGACGACATCCAGTACCCGCCGTTCTCCGAGGAACTGCACCACGAGGCCGAGCTCGCGGTCGTGATCGGCCGGATGTGCCGCGAGGTCCCGCGCGAGCGCGTGGCGGACGTGATCTTCGGCTACACCTGCGCCAACGACGTCACCGCACGGGACGTCCAGCGGCGCGAGAAGCAGTGGGCGCGGGCCAAGGGCTTCGACACCTCCTGCCCGCTCGGCCCCTGGGTGGAGACGGACCTGGACCTCGCCACCGCGTCCGACCTCACGATCCAGCTCACGGTCGACGGGCAGCAGCGCCAGCTCGGCCGCACCAGCGAGATGATCCACTCCATCGAGGATCTGATCGTCAACATCACCGAGGCCATGACGCTGCTCCCCGGCGACGTGATCCTCACGGGCACCCCGGCAGGGGTCGGCCCCCTGGCTGTCGGCGACGAGGTCGCCGTCACCATCGAAGGCATCGGCACTCTCACCAACAAGGTTGTCAAGCGTGGCTAGCGCACCCGGCTCACCCGTCCGCGTACGTTTCTGTCCTTCCCCCACCGGTAACCCCCATGTGGGCCTGGTCCGCACCGCCCTGTTCAACTGGGCGTTCGCCAAGCACCACCAGGGCACCCTGGTCTTCCGCATCGAGGACACCGACGCGGCCCGCGACTCCGAGGAGTCCTACGACCAGCTGCTCGACTCGCTGCGCTGGCTGGGCTTCGACTGGGACGAGGGCCCCGAGATCGGCGGCCCGCACGCGCCGTACCGCCAGTCGCAGCGCATGGACATCTACGCCGATGTCGCCCGGAAGCTGCTGGACGCCGGCCACGCCTACCGCTGCTACTGCTCCCAGGACGAGCTGGACACCCGCCGCGAGGCCGCCCGCGCCGCCGGCAGGCCGTCCGGCTACGACGGCCACTGCCGCGACCTCACCGAGGCGCAGGTCGAGGAGTACGAGGCCCAGGGCCGCGCGCCGATCGTCCGCTTCCGGATGCCCGACGAGACGATCACCTTCACGGACCTGGTCCGCGGCGAGCTGACGTTCACCCCGGAGAACGTGCCCGACTACGGCATCGTCCGCGCGAACGGCGCCCCGCTCTACACGCTCGTCAACCCGGTCGACGACGCCCTGATGGAGATCACCCACGTCCTGCGCGGCGAGGACCTGCTCTCCTCCACCCCGCGCCAGATCGCCCTGTACAAGGCGCTGATCGAGCTGGGCGTCGCCAAGGAGACCCCGTCCTTCGGCCACCTGCCGTACGTGATGGGCGAGGGCAACAAGAAGCTCTCCAAGCGCGACCCGGAGTCGTCCCTCAACCTCTACCGCGAGCGCGGCTTCCTCCCCGAGGGCCTGCTCAACTACCTCTCGCTGCTCGGCTGGTCCCTCTCCGCCGACCAGGACATCTTCACGCTGGACGAGATGATCGCGGCCTTCGAGATCGCGGACGTCAACCCCAACCCGGCGCGCTTCGACCTGAAGAAGTGCGAGGCGATCAACGGCGACCACATCCGCATGCTCGACGTGAAGGACTTCACGGAGCGCTGCGCCCCCTGGCTGAGGGCGCCGTTCGCGCCCTGGGCCCCGGAGGACTTCGACGAGGCGAAGTGGGAGGCGATCGCTCCGCACGCCCAGACCCGCCTGAAGGTCCTCTCCGAGATCACCGACAACGTCGACTTCCTGTTCCTCACGGAGCCGGTCTCCGACGAGGCGTCCTGGACGAAGGCGATGAAGGAGGGCTCGGACGCGTTGCTGCGCACGGCCCGCGAGAAGCTGGAGTCCGCCGACTGGACCTCGGCCGAGTCCCTGAAGGAGGCCGTCCTGGCCGCCGGCGAGGCCCACGGCCTCAAGCTCGGCAAGGCCCAGGCCCCGGTCCGCGTGGCCGTCACCGGCCGCACCGTCGGCCTCCCCCTCTTCGAGTCCCTGGAGATCCTGGGCAAGGAGAAGACGCTGGCGCGGATTGACGCGGCCCTGGCGAGGCTGGCGGCGTAACCCGCAGGCACACGCGAGGGGCGGCACCCGGAGACCCCGGGCGCCGCCCCTCGGGCGTTCGCGTCAGACGGCGTCGTCCTCGTCGATCAGGTATGCGAACTCGTCGAAGATCTCCAGGACGACGACGACCATGACGGCGCCGGCGACCATGTACTCCAGCATCATGCCGGGAGCCACATAGGCCTTGCGCAGGTGTTCGTCGGGCCCGAGCGGCGCGGTCGCGACCTTGCGGAAGGGGTCACGCGCCAGTATCCGCACGGCCTTGTCCAACTGGGCTCGACGCTCGCCGGGCAGGCCGTCGTAGGCCGCGCGGGCCTCGACGGTGAACTGGACTCGGTACTCGCTCATGGCTCAAGCGTGCCAGTCCGGATCGGGGGACAGGCCCCCGTGCCTCGCGTTACCGTCGGATCATGAGCATTCGCGCCGTGGTCTGGGACGTGGACGACACTCTTTTCGACTACACGACCGCGGACCGGGAGGGTATGCGGGGGCATCTGGTGGCCGAGGGGCTGCTGGAGGGGTACGGGAGCGCGGAGCGGGCGTTGGACCGGTGGCGGGAGGTCACCGATCAGCAGTGGGCGCGGTTCTCGGCGGGCGAGATCACCTTCGAGGGGCAGAGGCGGGACCGGGTACGGGTGTTCCTGGGCCGGCCGGAGCTGACGGATGCCGAGGCCGACGGCTGGTTCCGGCGGTACATGAGGCACTACGAGGGCGCCTGGGCGCTGTTCCCGGACGTGCTGCCCGTCCTGGACGCACTCGCCGCCAGCCACCGGCACGCGGTGCTCTCGAACTCCAGCCTCACCGTCCAGGACCACAAGCTGCGCGTCCTCGGGGTGCACGACCGCTTCGAGACCATCCTGTGCGCCGCCGAGCTGGGCGTGTCCAAGCCGGAGGCCGCCGCCTTCCTCGCCGCCTGCGACGCCCTGGAGCTGGCCCCGCACCAGGTGGCGTACGTCGGCGACCACCCCGAGATCGACGGGCAGGGCGCCGCCGACGCCGGTCTGCTGTCCGTGTGGATCGACCGCTACGGCGGTACGGCGGCCGTCGAGCTCCCCTCCGGTCGGCACCGGATCGCCACCCTCGCCGAACTCCCCGCCATCCTCGGCGCGGATACCCGTTTTGGAGCGCCGTCCACCTTCGGGTAATGTTCTTCCTGCGCCGAGGGGAGCGGGCCGGAAGGCCGGAAATCCGAAGCGCGAAACTAGAACAAGATCCCCTCTGGGGCTTGCGTTCCAGTGGCCTATGGTGTAATTGGCAGCACGACTGATTCTGGTTCAGTTAGTCTTGGTTCGAGTCCAGGTAGGCCAGCTCGCAGAGCTCATCTGCAAAGCCCCCGTTGTGTAGCGGCCTAGCACGCTGCCCTCTCAAGGCAGTAGCGCCGGTTCGAATCCGGTCGGGGGTACTGGTTCCGATCACGCAGGATCACCTCGGAACCGCTAGGGCCCCCGTTGTGTAGCGGCCTAGCACGCCGCCCTCTCAAGGCGGTAGCGCCGGTTCGAATCCGGTCGGGGGTACTGAACTGGTCTAAACCACATTGGTCTATGGTGTAATTGGCAGCACGACTGATTCTGGTTCAGTTAGTCTTGGTTCGAGTCCAGGTAGACCAGCTCGGACCTGCGGAAACGCAGTGTCCATGCCCCCGTTGTGTAGCGGCCTAGCACGCCGCCCTCTCAAGGCGGTAGCGCCGGTTCGAATCCGGTCGGGGGTACGGGACGATGGCCCTTCGCTTCAGCCGAATCGCTGAGGTGGGGGGCCATTTCCGTTGTATGGCGAGTGCGGGCTTGTGGGGGCGGTCGCGCCCACGCGGCGGAGCCGCATATCGAAACAGCCCCGCGCCCCTTGAGGTTGGACACCTGAGCCCTTGTGCAGAAGTCACCCTCGCCAGGGCCTGCCGCGGCGTTGAGGCCGGCCCTGGTGTCGGATGTCTTGTTCAGCCGGTGCGGCGTAGGGCTTCCGACAGGCGGGCTGCCGCGTCGATGACCGCTTGGGCGTGCATGCGGCCCGGGTGGCGGGTGAGGCGTTCGATCGGGCCCGAGACGGATACGGCGGCCACCACGCGGTTGGACGGGCCGCGCACCGGGGCCGAGACCGAGGCCACGCCCGGCTCGCGCTCGCCGATGGACTGGGCCCAGCCGCGGCGGCGTACGCCGGACAGAGCGGTCGCGGTGAAGCGGGCGCCCTGGAGACCGCGGTGGAGGCGCTCCGGCTCCTCCCAGGCCATGAGGATCTGCGCCGAGGAACCGGCCTTCATCGTGAGCGTGGAGCCGACCGGGACCGTGTCCCGAAGGCCGGACAGGCGTTCCGCCGCGGCGACGCAGATGCGCATGTCGCCCTGGCGGCGGTAGAGCTGCGCGCTCTCGCCGGTCACGTCACGGAGGTGGGTGAGCACCGGGCCCGCCGTCGCGAGGAGGCGGTCCTCGCCCGCCGCCGCCGCGAGTTCCGCGAGACGAGGTCCGAGGATGAAACGGCCCTGCATGTCGCGCGCCACCATACGGTGGTGTTCCAAGGCCACGGCCAGTCGGTGGGCCGTGGGTCGTGCGAGTCCGGTGGCCGCGACCAGTCCCGCGAGGGTGGCCGGACCGGACTCCAGGGCGCTCAGGACAAGGGCTGCCTTGTCCAGAACGCCCACGCCGCTACTGTTGTCCATGAAACGATATTCCCGTCTCACTCTGTGAAACGCAAGTTCATTTTTCCGTGAGACGCGCAACCCTTGGACGCATGGCGGCCCGAAGACCGACGGGCCTGGCGGCGGGTGCCCGGGAGCAGGGGCCCGAGGGCGTCGCCTCCACAAGATCTCTAGTTGGGCCGGTGCGTCATTGCCGGCCGGAGGGAAAGCGATGGGTAGGACACTCGCGGAGAAGGTCTGGGACGACCATGTCGTCCGGCGCGCCGAGGGCGAGCCCGACCTCCTCTTCATCGATCTGCACCTGCTGCACGAGGTGACCAGCCCCCAGGCCTTCGACGGGCTGCGGAAGAGCGGTCGCCAGGTGCGCCGGCTCGACCTGACCATCGCGACCGAGGACCACAACACCCCGACCCTCGACATCGACAAGCCGATCGCCGACCCGGTCTCCCGGGTCCAGCTGGAGACGCTGCGCAAGAACGCCGCCGAGTTCGGCGTGCGGCTGCACCCGCTCGGCGACGTCGAGCAGGGCGTCGTCCACGTGGTGGGCCCGCAGCTGGGTCTGACCCAGCCGGGCATGACCGTCGTCTGCGGCGACTCCCACACCTCCACGCACGGCGCCTTCGGCGGCCTGGCGTTCGGCATCGGCACCTCGCAGGTCGAGCATGTGCTGGCCACCCAGACGCTGCCGCTGGTCCGCCCCAAGACCATGGCGATCACGGTCGACGGCGAGCTGCCCGACGGCGTCACCGCCAAGGACCTGATCCTGGCGATCATCGCCAGGATCGGTACGGGTGGCGGCCAGGGCTATGTCCTGGAGTACCGCGGCTCCGCCATCGAGAAGCTCTCGATGGAGGCCCGGATGACCATCTGCAACATGTCGATCGAGGCCGGCGCCCGCGCGGGCATGATCGCCCCCGACCAGACCACCTTCGACTACCTCAAGGGCCGCCCGCACGCCCCCGAGGGCGAGGACTGGGACGCCGCCGTCGCGTACTGGAAGACGCTGAAGACGGACGAGGACGCCGAGTTCGACGCCGAGGTCGTCATCGACGCCGCCGCGCTGTCGCCGTTCGTCACCTGGGGCACCAACCCCGGCCAGGGCGCGCCGCTTTCGGCGGACGTCCCCGACCCCGCTTCGTACGAAGACGCCTCGGAGCGCCTCGCCGCCGAAAAGGCCCTGGAGTACATGGGGTTGGAGGCCGGACAGCCGCTGCGCTCCATCAAGGTGGACACCGTCTTCGTAGGCTCCTGCACCAACGGCCGTATCGAGGACCTGCGTGCCGCCGCCGATCTGATCAAGGGCCGCAAAGTCGCCGACGGCGTACGGATGCTGGTCGTCCCCGGCTCCGCCCGGGTCGGTCTGCAGGCCGTCTCCGAGGGTCTGGACGTCGTCTTCAAGGAGGCCGGCGCCGAATGGCGGCACGCGGGCTGTTCGATGTGCCTCGGCATGAACCCCGACCAGCTGGCCCCCGGAGAGCGCTCCGCCTCCACCTCCAACCGCAACTTCGAGGGCCGGCAGGGCAAGGGCGGTCGTACGCACCTGGTGTCGCCGCAGGTCGCGGCCGCCACGGCCGTCCTGGGCCACCTGGCCTCCCCGGCCGACCTGTCCGCCGACACCCCCGCGCCCGCTGGAGTCTGATCAGTCATGGAAGCATTCACCACGCACACCGGCCGGGCCGTCCCGCTGCGCCGCTCCAACGTCGACACCGACCAGATCATCCCTGCTCACTGGCTCAAGAAGGTCACGCGGGACGGTTTCGAGGACGGGCTGTTCGAGGCCTGGCGCAAGGACTCGTCCTTCATCCTCAACCAGCCCGAGCGGCAGGGGGCGACCGTCCTGGTCGCCGGCCCCGACTTCGGCACCGGCTCCTCCCGTGAGCACGCCGTCTGGGCGCTGCAGAACTACGGCTTCAAGACCGTGATCTCCTCCCGCTTCGCCGACATCTTCCGCGGCAACTCGCTGAAGAACGGCCTGCTCACGGTGGTCCTGGAGCAGAAGATCGTGGACGCGCTGTGGGAGCTCACGGAGAGCGACCCGCAGGCCGAGATCACGGTCGACCTCCAGGCCCGCGAGGTGCGCGCCGAGGGCATCACCGCCTCCTTCGAGCTGGACGAGAACTCCCGCTGGCGGCTGCTGAACGGGCTGGACGACATCTCCATCACCCTGCAGAACGAGGCGGACATCGCCGCGTACGAGGCCAAGCGCCCGTCCTACAAGCCGAGGACGCTCCAGGTCTGATCCGAGAGGCCCGGGACAAGTCGAGTTTCGGCCAGCCCAACATCCCTCCTGTACCCCCGATCGGTCCGATCGGGGGTACAGCCGTGTCCGGGCTCCCGTGCGCCCCCGAACCTTCGCTGTTCCTCCCAACTTCCCACGTTAGAGCGGTGATTGCCGGGGTACGCGCCCTCTGTGGACGTGACCTCCGTCAGTGCCCGGACGGCCGTTTGAGGCAGCAGTTGCCCCCTGGGCGGGCGACAACTCGCCCCAGATGGCACAATCTGTGCATGGAACACGACGGCCAACTCGAGCTCTATACGGCGGTCGCGAACCTGCTCAAGGAAGCGCACGCAGCGGTGCGCGCACTGCAAGTCCCGGAGGGCGTACGGATGGCGCTGACCCGGAAGCTGCTGGTCATTACGGCCGCGGCCAAGCACGATCTCGCCGATGCGACAAGGCGACTGGAGCGGTTCATGACGGACCTCGAAGAGGGGCGAATGCCCGAAGAGGAGCGTTGATCGCCTCCGGAACAGCCGAGTTCGTTGCGGCACAAGGGTGATTAGCCCGTTTCGTGTTTGATTTGCGGTATATATCTGCCTAACGTGCGAAAAAGCTTGAACACTTTCGTTCTGGCGAGGTCTCCGAAGGGGAAGACGTGAACAAGGCGCAGCTCGTAGAAGCGATTGCCGACAAGCTGGGCGGCCGCCAGCAGGCCGCCGACGCGGTCGACGCGGTCCTGGACGCCATCGTCCGCGCGACCGTCGCCGGGGACCGGGTCTCGGTCACCGGCTTCGGTTCGTTCGAGAAGGTCGACCGGCCGGCCCGCTACGCTCGCAACCCCCAGACGGGCGAGCGTGTTCGGGTCAAGAAGACGTCCGTGCCGCGCTTCCGCGCAGGCCAGGGCTTCAAGGACCTGGTGAGCGGCTCCAAGAAGCTGCCGCGCGGCGGCGAGGTCGCCGTCAAGAAGGCCCCCAAGGGCAGTCTGACCGGCGGCGCCGCCGCCACGGTCAAGAAGGCCGCCGCGAAGAGGGCCACCACCAAGGCCGCCGCCGCGAAGAAGACCACCGCGGCGGCGAAGAAGACGACGGCGGCCGCGAAGAAGACCACGGCCGCCGCCAAGAAGACCACCGCGAAGAAGACGACCGCCGCGGCGAAGAAGACCACGGCCGCCGCCAAGAAGACCACCACCGCCAAGTCGGCCGCCGCGAAGAAGACCACCCCGGCGAAGAAGGCCACCGCCAAGAAGGCCCCGGCCAAGAAGTCGACCGCGCGCAAGACCGCCACCGCCAAGAAGGCCACCGCCCGCCAGTCGTAGAGAACGACGGCAGCACGGGCACCCACGCGCCGGGCCGGACTCCCTCACGGAGCCCGGCCCGCGGCGTGTTCAGGGCTCTGAGGGCCCCTGGCAGCCGCTTCAGAAGGTCTGCAGCGTCACCAGGGTGATCCTCGGGCTGTCCTTCGGCCCCTCCACCTCGATCCGCACCCGCTGCCCCGGCCGCAGCAGCCGCAGCCCGCCCGCGTCGAACGCCCGCGCGTCGAAGGGCACCGGGGTGCCGTCGTCCAGCAGCACCTGCCCGCTGCGTGTGTCGGGGTCGTACGTGTATGCGGTCGCCTGCATGACTCGCAGCCTACTGCCCGATCCCCAGCAACCGCGCCGCCGCGGCGGCCGTCCGGGGGCCCACGCCCAGCGTCATCGCCGTACGCAGGTCCTCGCCGGTGTCCACGTCCTGGCGTACCGAATCGACTGCCGTGAGGCGGAGTTCCTCGGCTCCCGACGCGCGATGCCGCACACGGGAATCCGGCCCGAATGCGGGAAACAATTCACGGTCGGCCGAGACCGCCAGCAGAGTGGTGCCGATTCCCGCGGCGTCGGCGAGAAATGCGCGCGGGAATTCCGCCGCCGCGTCCAGGACGCGGGTCAATTCCAGCGGGCGCAGCGCCGGAAGGTCGGCGTTGAGCGCCGCGAGGGGGGTTTCGGGACGCGTCCGCCGTACGAAGGCCGCCCCGTGTGCCAGCGCCGCGTTCAGGCCGGTGCGGGGCTCGTCGGGCACGATCCGGGCCCCCAGGGCAGCCAGTGCGTGCCCGGCCGGCACGTCGTCCGTGACGACCGCCACATCCCCTACGGCCGTGCAGGCCAGCGCCGCCGCCACCGTGTCCTCGGCGAACGCGAGGGCGAGACCCGGGCGCAACCCGTCCCCGGCGGTGTCCGCGAGCCTGCTCTTGGCCAGGGCCAAGGGCTTCAGGGGTATGACCAAGGTCCACTGCACCGGCGTACCGTCCCTCTCTCGTCGCGGCCATTGTCACCCGGCCCATCGGCACGCCGACGTGCCGGGCGTACGGTGTTCTCGACAGACCGGCGGCCTGGCGCGACACTTGTGCGGCTCACAGGCTCCGAAGAGAAGCCCCGACAGAAGTCCCAGAGGGAAGGTGTCCGCGTGCCCCGCCGCAGAATCGGCTTCTGGTACCGCTTCGCAGCGGTCCTCTGCAAACCCTGGCTGGTGGTTCTGATCAAGCGGGACTGGCGAGGAATGGAGAACATTCCGGCCGAGGGTGGATTCATCACCGCGGTGAACCACAATTCCCACATCGACCCCTTCGCCTACGCGCACTACCAGTACAACACCGGACGGGTGCCGCGATTCCTCGCGAAGAGCGGGCTTTTCAAGAAGGGGTTCGTCGGCGCCGCGATGCGCGGCACCGGGCAGATCCCCGTCTACCGCGAGTCCACGGACGCCCTCAGCGCCTTCCGGGCCGCGATCGACGCGGTGGAGCGCGGCGAGTGCGTCGCCTTCTACCCCGAGGGCACCATCACCCGCGACCCGGACCTGTGGCCCATGACGGCCAAGACCGGCGCCGCGCGGGTCGCCCTGCAGACCAAGTGCCCCGTGGTCCCCGTCGCCCAGTGGGGCGCCAACGAACTGCTGCCGCCGTACAGCACGAAGCCCCGTCTCCTCCCGCGCAAGACCCACCATGTGCTCGCCGGCCCGCCCGTCGACCTCTCGCGCTTCTACGGCCGGGAGGTGACCGCGGAGATCCTCAAGGAGGCCACCGAGGTCATCATGGCCGCCATCACCCGCCAGCTGGAGGAGATCCGCGGCGAGAAGGCGCCCGAGACGCCCTACGATCCGCGTCAGGAACGGATCGAGCAGCGGCGCCGCACCGAGGCGGAGACCAGCGCGCAGACCGGTGCGCAGGCGAGCGTGCAGACCAGTGCGCAGACGAGCGCGCAGATCAGCGCGCAGGCCGGTGCGGAGCCCAGTCACGAGGGGGAGAAGAGCAAGTGAGCAAGCCCGTCAAGGCGGCCGTCTTCGGTACCGGATCCTGGGGGACCGCCTTCGGCACGGTCCTCGCCGACGCGGGCTGCGAGGTGACGCTGTGGGCACGCCGCCCCGAACTCGCCGACGCGGTCAACTCCACCCGGACCAACCCGGACTACCTGCCCGGCGTCGAACTCCCCGAGAACCTCCGCGCCACCGCCGACCCGGCCGAGGCCGCCCGCGGCGCCGACTTCACCGTCCTCGCGATCCCCTCGCAGACCCTGCGCGCCAACCTCGCCGAGTGGACCCCGCTGCTCGCCCCGCACACCGTCCTCGTCTCCCTCATGAAGGGCGTCGAACTCGGCACGACCATGCGGATGAGCGAGGTGATCGAGGACGTGGCCAAGGTCGGCCGGGACCGCGTCGCCGTCGTCACCGGACCCAACCTGGCCCGTGAGATCGCCTCCCGGATGCCGGCCGCCTCCGTGGTCGCCTGCACCGACGAAACCGTCGCCCAGAAGCTGCAGACCGCCTGCCACACCCCGTACTTCCGCCCGTACACCAACACCGACGTGGTCGGCTGCGAGCTGGGCGGCGCGGTGAAGAACGTGATCGGTCTGGCCGTCGGCATCGCGGACGGCATGGGCCTCGGCGACAACGCCAAGGGCTCCCTCATCACGCGCGGACTCGCCGAGACCACCCGCCTGGGCCTGGCCATGGGCGCCGACCCGCTCACCTTCTCCGGACTCGCGGGCCTCGGCGACCTGGTGGCGACCTGCTCCTCGCCTCTCTCCCGCAACCACACCTTCGGCACCAACCTCGGCAAGGGCATGACCCTGAAGGAGACCATCGCGGTCACCAAGCAGACCGCCGAGGGCGTCAAGTCCTGCGAGTCGGTGGCCGATCTGGCCCGCCGGCACGGCGTCGACATGCCCATCACCGAGACGGTCGTAGACATCGTCCACGAGGGCAAGCCGCCGGTCGTCGCCCTCAAGGAGCTGATGTCGCGCAGCGCGAAGCCCGAACGACGCTGAGCGAACTCGGTGGGTGGACGCTGCCTCCCGGCCCTACCACCGGGTACTCTCGTGCCGATATGAGCACCGAGAACCTCCCCCAGAGCCCCGAGCAGCCGTCTCGCAAGCCGCGTGTGGCCGTCGTGTCCGGTGGCCGCAGCTCCGAACACGGGATCTCCGTGGTCACCGCCGGCGCCGTCCTGAAGGCCATCGACCGGACCAAGTACGAGGTCCTGCCGATCGGTATCACCCGGGACGGGCGCTGGGCCCTCATCGCCGACGACCCGGAGCGCATGGCGATCACCGACCGCCGTACGCCCGACATCGACGCGCTCGCCGAATCGCGGGAGGGCGGCGTGGTGCTCCCCGTCGACCCCGCCAACCGTGAAGTCGTCTACAGCGAGCCGGGATCGGTGCCCAAGGCGCTCGGCGAGGTCGACGTCGTCTTCCCCGTCCTGCACGGCCCCTACGGCGAGGACGGCACCCTCCAGGGCCTGCTGGAGCTCTCCGGCGTCCCGTACGTCGGCTCGGGTGTGCTCGCCTCGGCCGTCGGCCAGGACAAGGAGTACATGAAGCGGGTGTTCACCTCCTTCGGGCTCAAGGTCGGCCCGTACGTGGTGATCCGGCCCCGCGAGTGGCAGCAGGACGAGTCGGCCGCCCGCAAGAAGATCATCGACTTTGCCGGCGAGCACGGCTGGCCGCTGTTCCTGAAGCCCGCGCGCGCGGGCTCGTCGATCGGCATCACCAAGGTCGACGACCTGTCCGGCCTGGACGAGGCGATCGCCAAGGCCCAGCGCCACGACCCGAAGATCCTTGTCGAGGCGGCCGTACGGGGCCGTGAGATCGAGTGCGGCGTCCTGGAGTTCGAGGACGGCCCGCGGGCCTCCGTCCCGGCCGAGATCCCGCCGCCGGACGCGCACGCGTACTACGACTTCGAGGCGAAGTACATCGACTCCACCCCCGGAATCGTTCCCGCGCCCCTCACCCCCGAGGAGACCGCCGAGGTCCGCAGGCTCGCCGTGGAAGCCTTCGAGGCGGCCTCCTGCGAGGGCCTGGTCCGCGCCGACTTCTTCCTCACGGAGGAGGGCGACTTCGTCATCAACGAGATCAACACCATGCCGGGCTTCACCCCGATCTCGATGTACCCGGCGATGTGGCAGGCGAGCGGCATCAGCTACGAGGAACTCGTGGACAGGCTGATCCAGGCGGCGCTGCGCCGCTCAACGGGACTCAGGTAGCCCACCCGAGCCTCAGGTAACCCACCCGAGGGGAGCCCACCTAGGGGCGCGGGGCTGTGTCGATATGCGGCTCCGCCGCGTGGGCGCGAGAACCACGCACGGCCCGCGCCCGACAGACGAGCGCAGCAACCACGGCGCTCAGTCGGCGATCCCCACCGGCACAGCCTCCTTGATGCCCGACGCCAAGTCGATCAGCACCGAAGAACTGTCCACCCCCTCCGGCACCGTCACCTCGACGTACGCACTACGGCTGGCGGTGGTGAAGCGGTACCCCCCGCCGTCCCGCTTCTCCATCAACCAGTCGACGCCGTTCACACCGCCGGCCACGGCATCCGCGTCCCGGCCCTGGGCGACCTCGGGGTCCACCATCTTCGGCGGCCGTTCCACACCGCAGCGCAGTATGATCGCCGGGTCCCCCCAGCCCGCGGTCAGCGCGGAAGCGGGCTCGGGATCCCGGCGGCTCTGACCGTCCACCTTCGACGGCAGTGCCCGGTCCAGGTTCCGGCACAGTTTCACGGTCTTCGCCGTGGGACTGGGAACCGCCGCCGACGCGCTGTCGTCTGCCGAGGAGCAGCCCGCGGCGGCGCACAGCAGCACGAGGGCGGGCAGACGGGCGGGCAGACCACTGAGCCGGTGACGGAAAAGGTTCACCGGCCAAGGGTAGACGGGGGCTACAGATGCACGACCGGGCAGGTCAGGGTGCGGGTGATCCCGTCCACCTGCTGGACTTTGGCGACCACCAGTCGTCCGAGGTCGTCCACCGTGTCGGCCTGGGCCCGCACGATCACGTCGTACGGACCCGTCACGTCCTCGGCCTGGACGACTCCAGGAATCTTGCTGATCTCCTCGGCGACGGTCGACGCCTTGCCGACCTCCGTCTGGATCAGGATGTACGCCTGTACCACGGAACCTCCAGGGCGGCCACGAGGATCATGTGGGGAAAAGGAACGCCACGGTATCGCGTCGCCGCGCGCCACGGGGAGACCCGCGGGGAGCACGGCCCCCGTGCCGTGGTACAGGGATGGCAGAGGTTGACGGTCATGTCGGCCGTCCCGGTCGGGTGGGCCGTGTCGGCCCCTTCGACCGTATCGAGGACACTGGTGCTGCGCGACCGGGCACGGACAGGGACAGAAGGGGCGAAAGGGTAATGAAGGGCACTGTTGGTGAGCTCGGGGAGTTCGGGCTCATCAGGGAGCTCACCTCCCGTCTCACCACCACCTCGGCGGTACGCGTCGGCCCCGGCGACGACGCCGCGGTGGTGGCCGCGCCCGACCGCCGGGTCGTGGCCAGCACCGACATCCTGCTGGAGGGCCGGCACTTCCGCCGCGACTGGTCCACCGCCTACGACGTCGGCCGCAAGGCCGCCGCCCAGAACCTGGCCGACATCGCCGCCATGGGCGCGGTGCCGACCGCGCTGCTGCTCGGCCTCGTCGTGCCCGCCGAACTGCCAGTGACCTGGCCGAGCGAGCTGATGGACGGTATCCGCGACGAGTGCCAGGTGGCCGGTGCCTCCGTGGTCGGCGGCGACGTCGTACGGGGCGACACGATCATGGTGTCGATCACCGCGCTCGGCGATCTGCGCAACCAGGAGCCGGTGACCCGGGCCGGGGCCCAGCCCGGCGACCTCGTCGCGGTGACCGGCTGGCTCGGCTGGTCCGCCGCCGGGTACGCGGTCCTCTCCCGGGGCTTCCGCTCGCCGCGCGCCTTCGTCGAGGCCCACCGCCGCCCCGAGCCGCCGTACCACGCGGGCCCGGCCGCCGCCGCGCTCGGCGCGACCGCGATGTGCGACGTCAGCGACGGACTGATCGCCGACCTCGGGCACATCGCCGAGGCCAGCAAGGTCCGTATCGACATCCGCTCGGGTGCCATAGACATCCCCACCCAGATGAACGACATCGGCTCGGCCGTCGGCGTCGACCCCATCCAGTGGGTGCTGACCGGGGGAGAGGACCACGCGATCGTGGCGACCTTCCCGCCGGACGTGAAGCTGCCCGCCCGCTGGAAGGTGATCGGCGAGGTCCTCAACCCCTCCGTGCTGCCCCAGGTGACCGTCGACGGGGCGCCCTGGACCCGGCAGGGCGGCTGGGACCACTTCGGGGACATGGAGTCATGAGTCTGCCGAGGGTGCTCACGGTCGCCGGGTCCGACTCCGGCGGCGGCGCGGGCATCCAGGCCGACCTGAAGACGATGCTCGCGCTCGGTGTGCACGGCATGAGCGTCGTCACCGCCGTCACCGCGCAGAACTCCCTGGGCGTGCAGGGTGCTTGGGAACTACCGGTCGAGGCGGTGCGGGCCCAGTACCGCAGCGTCGTCGACGACATCGGCGTCCAGGCCGTGAAGACCGGGATGCTCGCCTCCGCCCGACTAGTCGAGGCTGTGGCCGAGTTGATCGCGGACACGGCGGCGCCGGCTGTCGTCGACCCCGTGGGCGTCTCCAAGCACGGCGACCCGCTGCTGGCCGCCTCCGCGCTGGACTCCGTCCGCACCAGACTGCTCCCGGCCGCGACCGTCGCCACCCCGAACCTCGACGAGGTCGCCCAACTCACCGGCGTACAGGTCGAGTCGGAGGACCAGCTGCGGGAGGCCGCGGCCGCCGTCCTGGCGTACGGACCGCGCTGGGTGCTGGTCAAGGGCGGCCATCTCCCCGGCGACGCCGTGGACTTGCTCACCGACGGCACCGAGGAGCACTGGCTGCGCGCGCCGCGCCACGACAACCGGCACACGCACGGCACGGGCTGCACCCTCGCCTCCGCGATCGCCTCGCACCTCGCGCGGGGGCGGTCCGTGCCGGAGGCCGTGACGGCGGCCAAGGAGTACGTCACCGGGGCGATCGCCGCAGGCTTCGCGCTCGGCGGCGGAATCGGCCCCGTGGACCACGGCTGGTCCCTCACACGCCGTACTCCGGGGACTTCGGGTACTCCGGCTTCGGGTACTCCGGGAGCCTGATGTTCGTCGCCGGCACCCTGTGGTCAGGTACAGCGTTGTCAGGTACAGCAAAAAGCCGGCCCACCGAGGTGGACCGGCCAGATGCAGCGAACCAGCATGGCCGCGCGCTTAGCTGTGCGTCAGCGCGAGACCTTGCCGGCCTTGATGCACGAGGTGCAAGCGTTCACGCGCTTCGGCGTCCCGCCGACCACGGTACGCACACGCTGGATGTTCGGGTTCCAGCGGCGGGACGTACGGCGGTGCGAGTGCGAGATGTTGTTGCCGAAGCCCGGCCCCTTGCCGCAGACGTCGCAGTTGGCAGCCACGGGTCACTCCAAAGACTTCAGATGCACTTACGGTTGGATCCCGGCGTGCCGGGATCGAGATCGCAGGATCAGAGATCTGAGTGGCGTAGCCAGGGGAACGGCCCGATTGGATCGGGCAACCGGAGCAGCATACAACGACTGCGCCAGTAGAACGAAACTACCACGGCTGCTCTACGCTGCGTGCAGTCCAGCAGCTCAGGGAGGCGCAGGTGGCGCAGGTGCCGCAGACATTCTTCGATGCTCTCGCGGTGCGCACCTGGTGCTCACTCGCGCTGACGGCGCTGGGCCGCGCGCGCGAGGAGATCGATGCGATCAACGTGTACCCCGTCGCGGACGGCGACACCGGCACCAACCTCTATCTCACCGTCGAGTCCGCCGCGACCGCCGTGGAAGCCGTGTTCGCGGGGTACGAAGCCGCCCCGACGGCGATGCGCAGTCCGTCCCTCGCCGACGCCGCGCGCGCGATGGCGCACGGCGCGCTCATAGGGGCGCGCGGGAACTCGGGGACGATTCTCGCCCAGCTCCTGCGCGGCATGGCCCAGGTACTCGCCACCGAGGGTGAGGCCCCTCACACCGACGGGGACCGGCTGCGGCTGGCCCTGCGGCGGGCCGCCGACTCCGCCCGGCAGGCCGTCGCCCACCCCGTCGAGGGCACCGTCCTCTCGGTCGCCTCGGCCGCCGCCGACGCGGCCGAGGGCGCCGAGGGGGACTGCGGGGCCGTTGCCCGCTCCGCCTACCGGGGGGCGTGCGTGGCCCTGGCCGCGACCCCGGCCCAGCTGACCGTCCTGGAGCACGCCGGGGTGGTCGACGCCGGCGGGCGGGGACTGGTCGCGGTCCTCGCGGCGCTGGTGGAGACGTTCACGGGCGAGGCACCGGTGTTCTCCGGGGTTTCCGGGTTCTCCGTGGGCGCGGTGCACGCGCGTGTGGAGGCTGGTCCGGAACCGGGCACCGCGGACTGCGCCGACGCGGCGGGCGGTGAGGGCGGGCCCGCCTTCGAGGTGATCTACCTCCTGGAGGCCGAGGACGCGGCCGTCGCCCGGCTGCGGCAGCGGCTGGACGCCCTCGGGGACTCCCTCGTCGTGGTCGGCGGCGACGGCCTGTGGAACGTCCATGTCCACGTGGACGACGCCGGCGCCGCCGTCGAGGCGGGCGTCGAGGCCGGACGGCCGTACCGGATCCGCATCACCCACTTCG
Organism: Streptomyces sp. T028; assembly: GCF_048159505.1. Lineage (NCBI taxonomy): Bacteria > Bacillati > Actinomycetota > Actinomycetes > Kitasatosporales > Streptomycetaceae > Streptomyces > Streptomyces sp. T028. The sequence goes on along the minus strand of NZ_JBLRVZ010000018.1, from coordinate 64,230 downwards.
GCGCCGGTGACGCCCACGCGCGCGTGGGGGAACGTCCGGTCCGCGAGCGTGTCCAGCGGGCCGTCGTCGCCGTAGTGCCGGGCGAGGGTCTGGCCGGGCTGTACACCGAGGCCGGCGCGACCACGGTCCTCGCCCGCCCCGGGGAGCCGCCCGCCAGCGGGGAACTCGTGGAGGCCGTACGAAGGGCCCACGCGCGCGAGGTCGTCCTGCTGCCCAACGACGCCGATCTGTGGCACACCGCCGCCGCGGCCGCCGAGCAGGCCCGCTCCGAGGGCATCCGGGTGGCGCTGATCCCCACCCGCTCCGCCGTGCAGGGCATCGCCGCGCTCGCCGTGCACGAGGCGGACCGCCGCTTCGACGAGGACGTCGTCTCCATGACCTCCGCGGCCGGCGCCACCCGCTACGCCGAGGTCGCCGTCGCCGAGCGCCAGTCGTGGACCATGGCCGGCATCTGCCAGGCCGGCGACGTCCTCGGGCTCATCGACGGTGACGTCGCCGTCATCGGCGCCGACGTCACCGCCACCGCCGAGTCCACCCTGGACCGCATGCTGTCGGCGGGCGGCGAGCTGGTCACCCTGGTGCTCGGCGACGACGCCCCCGAGGGCATCGCCGAGCACCTGGAGTCACGGGTGCGGGAGGCGTACCTCGCCGTCGACACCGTGGTGTACCGCGGGGGACGCCAGGGGGCGTTGCTGCTGATCGGCGTGGAGTAGCGGGGGATCGTTCAACGATCCTCCTGCTCCGTCGCCACCTGCAACAACTGCTCCGCCTCGGCCCGCCGGCCCTCCACCGTCCCGTCGTCCTCGTCCTCGTCGCCGTCCACCTCCGCGTAGGCCCGCAGCACCGCACGCGCGCGTCCCGCAGCCGCCTCAGGCCGCCCCAGGTCGGTCTCCAGCCAGCCCGCGGCCAGCTCGGCGCCGGTACGGGCGTGCAGCGCGTCGCCGTCCAGGGCGACGAACACCGCGACCGCCTCCGCCATCTGCGACAACGCCTCCTCCAGCGCGTCCCGGATCGAGTCGTCGTCGGCGTCCTCGGGCGCCGAGCGCGCCAGCAGGTCCCCGAACTGACGGTGGGTGTGGCCGAGTTCGGCGACCAGCCGCAGCCGCGCCTCCTCGTCCTCCTCCGCCATGGCGAGCGCGTCCACGCACTCCTCCACCGCGCCGGCCATCAGCGCCCGCGCCCCCTCCGTCCCGTCCTCGGTGCGCAGCGCCAGCCACGCGCGGGCGCGCAGGGAACGCACCAGACCGTGCACATTGCCCAGAGCGCGCCACAGCTCACCCGCGCGCGCGTACGCGTGGTCCGCCTCGTCCTGCAGTCCCGCCTGGCCGAGGGACTCGGCGGCCAGATGCGCGAGGGTCGCGTGGTCGTGCTGCTCGGGCCAGTGCCGGGCGATCTCGGCCGCCTGGAGCCGGCGTTCGGCGGCGTCCCGGTGCTCGCCCAGCTCGCTCAGACAGTCGCCCAGCCACCACTGCGTCTGGACGACCGCCCCGTCACCGTGCGTCTCGGCGCGCAGGTCGGCCAGCGCCGACTCCAGCACCTCCGCGGCCTCGGCCCAGCGCCCCAGCCGGACCAGGTAGCCACCGAGCTGGTGCCGCGCCCAGGCGCCGAACGTCGGGCCCTCGCCCGCCTCGTCGGCCCAGTGCGCCGCCTCCAGGGCGTGCTCCGCGGCCTCCGCCGCCTGCCCCCGCTCCCCGACGACCTCGGCGAGCTGGAGATGCAGCTGGGCCCGCCCGACCGGCTCCAGAACGGGCCCGCCGTGCTCCAGGGCCGCCCGCAGCGCCCGCTCCGCCTCCACCATGTCGCCCAGATGGTGCGCGAGACCCGCCAGCCGGGCCTCGTACTCACAGGCGAACCACGGCAGCCCCGCCCCGGTGAACTCCGCGGCGGCCCGTGCGAACAACCGCGCGCCCGCCTCGACGTCCCCGGACTGCGTGGCGAGCTCCCCGAGCATCGCGTGCCCCTCGGCGAGCCGCGCGATCAGCCGTACGTCGTCCCCGGTGCGCCCCTCGACGAGCGCGAGCAGCTCCCGTACGGCCGCCTCCGCCTCCGCCAGAACCGTTTCCGCCATCGGCCCGTCGGCCTCGTGGACGCGCCGCATCAGGATCCGCGCCCGCGCCATCAGCACACCCGCCGCCTGCCGCACCCGGGTGCCGCTCTCGGCGTACAGCGCGAGCACCTCGTCGTACGGGCCGGCCACGGCCGCCAGCGCCTCGCCGGCGTCCTCCCCGGCGAGCGCGCGGACGTACGCCCCACGCGCGCGTGCCGCCAGCGCCTCCCCGGGGTCGTCCGCCTCCGCGTACAGCTCCGCGGCCCGCTCGAACGTTTCCGCACCCTGCGGGCCCAGCGCGATCGCCTCGTGCTCGACGATCTCCGCACGGTCGCGCGCGTCCAGCTCCACGCCGTCCGCGCCCTCGGCCGCCCGCGCGACCGCCGCCCACGCCTCCACGGCCTCCGGCCGCAGGGTGTCCGACAACCGCCGGGCCTCGGCGAGCAGCTCCGGCAGACCGAGCTCCGCCGCCTCCGGCACCACGGCCGGGGCCGGCACGCCCACCGCGGCCGGCCGTACCGCACGCACCCCCAGCGGCAGCCGCTCCACCAGCGGACGCTGCGCCATACGCGCGCGTGCCCGCTCACTGACGTACTGAGTGCCGTTGCGCTCGTCGAACCGCGCCGCCAGCGCCAGCGCCTCCACGCGCGCGTGGGCGGCCAGTCCGTCGGCCGTCCAGTCCCGCCCGGCCGGACCGGGCACCCGCTGCCCGCCCAGACCCAGCCCCGAAAGCCGCTCCATCAGCAGCACCACGACACTCAGGAACTCCAGCTTGCTGCGCGGATGCCCGTCGTCCGTGAAGTACGCCGGCCGCTCCGCGAGCAGCTCCAGACCCCGCGCCTCGTTCCCGGTCAGCGCGCAGAACTCGACATGGTCGGCGTACGCGCCCCGCATGCTCTCCATCGGCCGCACCAGCCGGAAGCCCCGCAGATGACCGGCGCGCGCCTCCTCCACCCGGCCCAGCCGCAGCAGCGGCACCAGGGACGAGGCGAGCACCGTGTGCGGCTCGTGCGCACACGCGTACTCACCCTCCAGGACCGGCGCCCACAGCGAAAGCGCCTCCTCGTCCCGGCCCCGCTCCGCATGCCACCAGCCCTGCCCGTGCAGCTCGCACGCGTGACAGTCGGCCATCGCGTCCCGGTCCGCGGCCAGCCAGGCGGCGAACGCCCGCTCCGCGCGCGGGACGTCCCCCACATGCGCGGCCACACTGAACTCGGCACTGCGCACCGCGCGCTCGGAGTGCCCGGCGAGCCGGTAGCGGTGCTCCATCTCGCCCAGCCACTTCTCCACCGACGCCAGCGGAACGTGCGGCTGGTCGAGCATCCCGGCCGACATCCACTTGAAGACCCAGTGCAGGGAATGCGTCTCGTAGTCGTCGAAGTCCCCGGGCCGCTCGTCCCACATGCGCAGCAGCCGCGCGAACGGGACGAACATCTTGTCCTTCTCGGAGCTGTAGTTGTAGACCTTCAGCTGGTGCCCGAGCGCCTCGATCACCGCCAGCGGGATGTTCAGCTTCTCGGCCTCGGCCAGCAGCTGCTCCGCGCGCGCGTTGCGAGCCGGACCCTCCGGCTGCTCGCCGTTCTCCGCCATCGCCCGGCGGAGCGAGTCGAAGTCCCTGATCTCACTCATCGGTGGCCGTCCTCCCCGTGTGCGGACTCCCCGTGCGTGGCCCATTCCAGAAGGCCGATGAACGCCCGGTTCAGCAGGGCCGAGTCAGCGGGCCGCAACGGCCGCTGCGCCATCAGCAGCGCCTGCCCGTACAGGGACTCCGTGGCGGTGCCGATCAGTTCCGCCTCCCGCAGCGAACTGATCCTCCGGATCAGCGGGTTGAGATGGTTCAGCACCAGACGCGCGCGCGGGGCACCGCCGCGCAGCGAGCCCAGGATGCCCGCCCACAGGTCGTCGGCCTGCGCCTCCTCCTCGGCCCGCGCCTGCTCGTGCCGCGCCGACCGGTCGTCCAGATGCAGCGCGGGCACGGCCAGCGGATGGAAGGCACGCAGGACCACGTCACAGCCGAGCGGGTCGAGCTTCGCCCGCGCGGCCGCCAGGAACCCCGACAGCGCCAGCTCCTCCGCCGGGTCCACCGCGTCCAGATGCGCCGTCACGGTGTCCGCGTCCAGCTCGGCGACCACCGTCCCCGGCCGCACCGACGGCAGCGCCTCGACCAGCTCGCTGTCGTACGTGTAACCGCCGTTGATCACACCCACGCCCTGCGCGGCCGCGATCGGCGCGACCTGCCGGTATTCCTCCACGGTCCGCGTGAAGTGCACCACCGGGTGCCGCTGCGCGAACTCCTCCAGCGACAGCCGCCCGTCGCTCGTCTCGAACGGCAGCCACGGCAGCATGGTCCGCAGCATCTCCGTGTCGTGCCGCGCCAGCGACTTCACGCCCAGATGGTGCACGGCCAGGAAGGCCGAAAGCCGCTCCGGATCACCCGCCGCGAGCCCGGTCAGCCACGACCGGATCCGCTCCCCGAGCGCCTCCCGTACGGCGGCCAGCGTCTCGTCCTCGTACAGCGCCTCGCGCGAGGCCGTGGGCCGCAGGCTGTCCGTGTCCAGGACGCACCGCACGAAGAACGCCCAGTCGGGCAGCAGCTGTTCGGCCCGCTCGGTCAGCAGCATGCCCTTCAGATGCACCCGGTGCGTGGCCCGCTGCGCCGGACTCACCGCCGCGGGCAGCACGTACGCCACCCCGCGGATCCCCGCCAGCGGCACGCTGAGTTCGATCGTGTCCAACGGCGTGAACCCGAACAGCTGACGACAGTGCCGGGCCAGAGCCACCCGCCGGTTGGCGGGGGAGGGGTACGGCCGGTCCCAGGGCGCCGGCAGATCGGTGACCGCCTCGTCGCCCACCCGGACGTCGTACGGCAGCAGCGAGCCGAAGTCCCGTGCCAGCTTCAGCACCCGCTCCTCGGTGAGCCACTCCCCCGCTCCGGCCCGCGCCACCAGCTGCACGGTGGTGCCCGGCTCGGGCCGCTCGTCGTGCGGCAGCGTCCGCACGGTGTACGAACCGTCGTCGCGCGCCGTCCACTCCACGGGCGGCGCCGCGGGCGTACGGGCACTGCGGCTGACCACCCGGATCCGCTCGGCGACCACGAAACAGGCCAGCAGCCCGATACCGAACTGCCCCAGGAAGTCGGACCGCGCCTCCTGCAGGCCCTCCGCCCGCTTGGAGCTGCGCCCGATGGTCGCCAGCAGGGTGTGCACATCGGCCTCGGTGAGCCCGATGCCGGAGTCCTCCACCCGCAGCGTCCCGCCCGACGCGTGCAGCCGCACCCGTGCCGGGGCGCCGGACTCCTCGGCCCGCCGGGCGGTGATCGCGTCCACGGCGTTCTGCAGCAGTTCCCGCAGATAGACCTTGGGGCTGGAGTAGAGGTGATGGGACAGCAGGTCCACCAGACCACGCAGGTCGACCTGGAACGTATGAGGTGACGGTGATGCCTGGGATGACTGTGAGGTCTGGGAGTCCATCGCTGCAGCGCCGCGAAGTGGGGACGAGCACGGCGCGGGGTCGGGCGGTCCCGGTGGGGCGGTAACCGCGGATGATGGCCGGAGGCGCGCCATCCTAGAGCCCGAACGAGCCGTCTGACCAGGGGTTTCAGGACACGTATCGAGCAATGTCAGTGGTGTGGTGTGCAATGGATCTCGTGCCCGCACTCGAAGAACCGCTGAAGAACGTGCTCGGCCCACCGACCGCGAAGGTGATGGCCGAGCACCTCGGCCTGCACACCGTCGGCGACCTCCTGCACCACTATCCCCGCAGATACGAGGAGCGCGGCCAGCTCACCCACCTGGCCGACCTCCCCATGGACGAGCACGTCACGGTGGTCGCCATGGTCGCCGACGCCCGCCTGCTCACCTTCGCCTCCACCAAGGCCCCCCGAGGCAAGGGCCAACGGCTGGAAGTCACCATCACCGACGGCAGTGGCCGACTCCAGCTGGTCTTCTTCGGCAACGGCGTCCGCAAACCCCACAAGGAACTCCTGCCGGGCACCCGCGCGATGTTCGCCGGCAAGGTCTCCGTCTTCAACCACCGCCTCCAACTGGCACACCCGGCCTACGAATTGCTGCGCGGCGACAGCGACGAGACGGTCGAGACCTGGGCAGGCGCCCTGATCCCCCTCTACCCGGCGACGGCCAAACTGGAGTCCTGGAAGATCGGCAAGGCGATCCAGACCGTCCTGCCCAACGTCCAGGAGGCCGTCGACCCCCTCCCGCCCACCCTCCGCGAGGGCCGCGGCCTGGTCAGCCTCCCCGAGGCCCTCCTCAAGATCCACCGCCCGCACACCAAGGCCGACATCGCCGACGCCCGCGCCCGCCTGAAGTGGGACGAGGCCTTCGTCCTCCAGGTCGCCCTCGCCCGCCGCCGCCACGCCGACGCCCAACTCCCGGCGGTCCCGCGCCGCCCCTCTCCCGACGGCCTCCTCACCGCCTTCGACGACCGCCTCCCCTTCACCCTCACGGAGGGTCAGCAGAAGGTCTCCAGGGAGATCTTCGACGACCTGGCGACGGAGCATCCGATGCACCGGCTGCTTCAGGGAGAGGTGGGTTCCGGGAAAACCATGGTGGCCCTACGAGCCATGCTCGCCGTCGTCGACGCCGGGGGGCAGGCCGCCATGCTGGCCCCCACCGAGGTCCTCGCCCAGCAACACCACCGCTCGATCGTGGAGATGATGGGCGAGCTGGCCGAGGGCGGCATGCTGGGCGGTGCCGAACAGGCGACCAAGGTCGTGCTGCTGACCGGCTCCATGGGCGCCGCCGCCCGCCGCCAGGCCCTGCTCGACCTCGTCACCGGCGAGGCCGGAATCGTCATCGGCACGCACGCGCTGATCGAGGACAAGGTCCAGTTCCACGACCTGGGCCTGGTCGTGGTCGACGAGCAGCACCGCTTCGGCGTCGAACAGCGCGACGCCCTGCGCGGCAAGGGCAAACAGCCCCCGCACCTCCTCGTCATGACGGCCACCCCCATCCCGCGCACGGTCGCGATGACGGTCTTCGGCGACCTCGAGACCTCCGTCCTCGACCAGCTCCCGGCCGGCCGCTCACCCATCGCCAGCCATGTCGTCCCCGCCGCCGACAAGCCCCACTTCCTGGCCCGCGCCTGGGAACGGGTCCGCGAGGAGGTGCAGAACGGCCACCAGGCGTACGTCGTCTGCCCGCGCATCGGCGACGACATCGACGAACCCGCCGACCCGAAGAAGGCGAAGAAGTCCGCGGAGGACGAGGCCGAGAAGCGCCCCCCGCTGGCCGTCCTGGACGTGGCCGACCAACTGGGCAAAGGCCCCCTGCGCGGCCTCACGGTCGAGGTGCTCCACGGCCGCATGCCCCCCGACGACAAGGACGCGGTCATGCGCCGCTTCGCCGCCGGGGACACCCACGTCCTGGTCGCCACGACCGTCATCGAGGTCGGAGTCAACGTCCCGAACGCCACCGCCATGGTGATCATGGACGCCGACCGCTTCGGCGTCTCCCAGCTCCACCAGCTCCGCGGCCGCGTCGGCCGAGGCTCCGCCCCCGGCCTCTGCCTCCTGGTCACCGAGATGCCCGAGGCCAGCGCCGCCCGCCAGCGCCTGAACGCCGTCGCCTCCACCCTCGACGGCTTCGAACTCTCCCGCCTCGACCTCGAACAACGCCGCGAGGGCGACGTCCTCGGCCAGGCCCAGTCCGGCGCCCGCACGTCGCTCCGCGTCCTGGCGGTGATCGAGGACGAGGAGGTCATCGCGGAGGCGAGGGAGGAGGCGGTGAACGTGGTGGCGGCCGATCCCGAGCTGACGGGACTCCCCGGCCTGCGGACAGCCCTGGACGCCTTGTTGGACGAGGAGAGGGAGCAGTACTTGGAAAAGGGCTGAAGGGAAGTGCCCTGAGGGGCGCGGGGAACTGCGCGAGCAACCACGACGGACCTGCTGCCACACTGAATCCGTAGCCACCCCCTACCAAGGATCAAAGATGACCCGCGTGATCGCCGGCAAAGCCGGCGGACGCCGCCTAGCAGTCCCGCCAGGGACCGGCACCCGCCCCACATCGGACCGCGCCCGAGAAGGCCTGTTCTCCACCTGGCAGTCCCTCCTCGGCGGCCCCCTGGACGGTGAACGAGTCCTCGACCTCTACGCCGGTTCGGGCGCCGTCGGCCTGGAAGCCCTCTCCCGGGGCGCGAGCCACACCCTCCTCGTCGAGGCCGACGCCCGCGCGGCCAGAGTCATCCGCGAGAACGTCAGAAACCTCGCCCTCCCCGGCGCCGAGGTCCGCGCGGGCAAGGCCCACCAGGTGATCCAGGCGGAGCCCTCCGCGCCGTACGACCTCGTCTTCCTCGACCCCCCCTACGCCGTCACCGACGACGATCTTCGCGAGATTCTCCTCACACTCCGCTCCGGAGGCTGGCTCGCGCCCGACACGCTCGTCACCGTGGAGCGCAGCACCAGAGGCGGGGAGTTCAACTGGCCGGACGGCTTCGAAGCGCTCCGGGCCCGTCGCTACGGCGAGGGAACGTTTTGGTACGGTCGCGCCGCCTCTACGTGCGAAGACGCACGATGACCGGACCGGAGAGCGAGGGATCACAAGTGCGCCGCGCCGTCTGTCCCGGGTCGTTCGACCCGATCACCAACGGACACCTCGACATCATTTCCCGTGCCTCCCGTCTGTACGACGAGGTCTATGTCGCGGTCATGATCAACAAGTCCAAGAAGGGCCTGTTCGAGGTCGACGAGCGGATCGACCTGATCCGTCAGGTCACCGCCGAGTACGGCAACGTACGGGTCGAGGCCTTCCACGGCCTCCTCGTCGACTTCTGCAAGCAGCGCGACATCCCCGCGATCGTCAAGGGCCTGCGCGCCGTCAGCGACTTCGACTACGAGCTGCAGATGGCCCAGATGAACAACGGGCTGTCCGGGGTCGAGACGCTCTTCGTGCCGACCAACCCCACCTACAGCTTCCTGTCCTCCTCCCTGGTCAAGGAGGTGGCGACCTGGGGCGGAGACGTCTCCCACCTGGTCCCGCCGATCGTCCTGGAGGCCCTCAACACGCGCCTGCGCAAGGACTGATGGGGCTACAGTCGTCCCGTCCGTCTCCAAGACAGCTGTAGAGAGTGGCGAGCAACCGGTGGACGTACAGAAGAAGCTCGACGAGATCGTCACGACGGTCTCCAGTGCCCGGTCGATGCCCATGTCGGCCTCGTGCGTGGTCAACCGCGCCGAGCTGCTCGCCCTCCTGGAAGAGGTGCGCGCGGCTCTGCCCGACTCGCTCGCCCAGGCCCAGGAGCTGATCGGCGACCGCGACCAGATGGTCGAGCAGGCCCGCCAGGAGGCCGACCGGATCATCTCCACCGCGCACGCCGAGCGCGGTTCGCTGATCTCCGACACCGAGATCGCCCGCCGCTCACAGGCGGAGGCCGACCGCATCCTCGCCGAGGCCCGCCGGGAGGCCGAGGAGGTCCGCGCGGAGGCCGACGACTACGTCGACTCCAAGCTCGCCAACTTCGAGGTGGTCCTCACCAAGACCATCGGCTCGGTCGGCCGGGGCCGCGAGAAGCTCCTCGGCACCGGCCCCGGGCTCGACGAGCAGGGCTACGTAGACCCCGAACTGGACGACGCCCCCGAGCGCAGCCACGACCCCGAGACCCTGCGCCGCGACGCCGACGCCTACGTCGACACCAAGCTGGGCGCCTTCGAGGCCGTCCTCACCAAGACCCTGGAAGCCGTCGGCAAGGGCCGGCAGAAGCTGCACGGCCGGATCGCCACCGACGACCTCGGCGCCCTCGCCGACGACAACACGACCTTCCAGCACTCCTCCGACGCCGACTACCTCGCCGACCTCGCGGCCCTCGCCGAGCAGGACAGCACGGCCCCGGCCGCCGTCGGACAGGGGGTGCCACAGCAGCCGTCGTACGAGGAACAGCCGGTCGCCTACGGCTACCAGCAGCAGGACGGGTACGGCTACGACCAGACGTACGCCCAGCAGGACCAGTACGGCTACCAGCAGGCGGACCCCTACGCCGTGGCGTCCTACCAGGGCTACGACGCCCAGCAGACCGCCTACGACCCGCACCAGCAGGCCCACCAGCCCCAACAGGCCCAGCAGTCCCACCAGTCCTACGCCCTCGACGAGACCAGCCTCTTCGACACGGGCATGATCACCCCGGAGCAGTTGCGCGCCTACGAACAGGGCCGCGGGCTCTAGAGCCACCCGGATTGGGCTGTGAGCGAAAGCTCCAGTATCCTGGCTCTTCGGTCGCGAGTACGCCCGCGATCACCGCTGCCCGGAACACCGAAGGGCGGCGGCCCTCACAGTTCGGAAGATCGAAAGCAGGAATGGCCCCCAACGCACGCCTCGACCACCGCAACCCCCTCGTGTTCGACACGCACGAGCTGGGCCGGCGTCCCGGCGCGCTGCAGCGGCTGGCCCGCACGGTCGACGCTCCCAAGGACTTCGGTGTCCAGGGAGTCATCGGAGTGCCGGAAGGCGCCCCGGTGGAGCTCGAACTCCGCCTCGAGTCGGTCATGGAAGGGGTGCTCGTCACAGGCACCGCCCGTGCACGGGCCGAGGGGGAGTGCGTAAGGTGTCTGGAGCCGCTCGAGCTCGAACTCGAAGCGGACTTCCAGGAGATGTTCTCGTACCCCGACGCCGACGACCGTGGCCGCGTGAAGGCGGAACCGGCCGACGACGCTGAGGACGACGAGGACACGCTCTTCCTCGAGGACGGCATGTTCGACCTCGAACCCGTGCTGCGCGATGCGGTGGTGCTCGCACTGCCGATGCAGCCGGTGTGCCAGGACGACTGTCCCGGTCTGTGCTCCGAGTGCGGAGCCCGGCTGGCGGACGACCCGGACCACCACCACGACGCCGTCGACATCCGTTGGGCGGCACTGCAGGGACTCGCCGGTTCACTCGAAGACGGCGAGAAGGACGAGATGAGCGGCGCTGACGCGGAAGCGGGCGTCGACGAGAAGCAGGAGAAGTAGCCGTGGCTGTTCCGAAGCGGAAGATGTCGCGCAGCAACACGCGCCACCGCCGGTCGCAGTGGAAGGCTGCGGTCCCCACCCTGGTTGCGTGCGAGCGCTGCCACGAGCCCAAGCAGCAGCACATCGCGTGCCCGTCTTGCGGCACCTACAACAAGCGCCAGGTCCTCGAGGTCTGAGCGGCTGGTGAGAGGCTTTATGTCTGACGCCAAGAAGAATTCTCTCCGCGCGAGCGGAGGTGGCCCGGCGGACAACACGGCCTCGTCCCACACGCTTCTGGAAGGGCGGCTCGGCTACCGGCTCGAGTCCGCCCTTCTGGTGCGTGCGCTGACCCACCGCTCCTACGCGTACGAGAACGGCGGTCTGCCGACGAACGAGCGGCTGGAGTTCCTCGGGGACTCCGTGCTCGGCCTCGTCGTCACGGACACGCTGTACCGCACCCACCCCGACCTGCCCGAAGGCCAGCTGGCCAAGCTGCGGGCCGCGGTGGTCAACTCGCGTGCGCTGGCGGAGGTCGGTCGCGGCCTCGACCTGGGCTCCTTCATCCGGCTCGGCCGGGGTGAAGAGGGCACGGGCGGCCGGGACAAGGCGTCCATCCTCGCCGACACCCTCGAAGCGGTGATCGGCGCGGTCTATCTCGACCAGGGCCTCGACTCGGCCTCCGAACTGGTGCACCGCCTGTTCGACCCGCTGATCGAGAAGTCCTCGAACCTCGGTGCCGGCCTGGACTGGAAGACGTCCCTCCAGGAGCTCACCGCGACCGAAGGGCTCGGTGTCCCCGAGTACCTGGTCACGGAGACCGGCCCCGACCACGAGAAGACCTTCACTGCTGCTGCCCGCGTCGGAGGCGTCTCGTACGGCACCGGCACCGGCCGCAGCAAGAAGGAGGCGGAGCAGCAGGCCGCCGAGTCCGCCTGGCGGTCCATCCGGGCCGCCGCGGACGAGCGTGCCAAGGTGGCGAAGGCGGCCCAGGCCGCTGCAGCCGTCGAGGCCGACGCCGGCGCGGACCCCGAGTCCGCCTCCGCCTGATCGGAACACGACAGTACGGCGCCCGTCCCTCGACCACCGAGGGGCGGGCGCCGCACATCCGGGGGATCCCATGCCCGAGTTGCCCGAGGTCGAGGTCGTCCGGCGCGGCCTGGAGCGATGGGTCGCCCATCGCACGGTCGCCGACGCCGAGGTGCTGCACCCGCGTGCCGTACGCCGTCATCCCGCCGGCGCCGACGACTTCACGCACCGGCTCAAAGGGCATCGCATCGGCACCCCCAGCCGTCGCGGCAAGTACCTCTGGCTGCCGCTGGAGGACACCGGCCAGGCGATCCTCGCCCACCTCGGGATGAGCGGCCAGCTGCTGGTCCAGCCGCACGCGGCACCGGACGAGAAGCATCTGCGCATCCGGGTGCGCTTCGCCGACGAGGTGGACACCGAACTCCGTTTCGTCGACCAGCGCACCTTCGGCGGCCTGTCGCTGCACGACACGACCCCCGACGGCCTGCCCGACGTCATCGGGCACATCGCCCGCGACCCCCTCGACCCGCTGTTCGACGACGAGGCCTTCCACCAGGCCCTGCGCCGCAGACGAACCACCATCAAGCGGGCCCTGCTCGACCAGTCACTGATCAGCGGTGTCGGCAACATCTACGCGGACGAGGCCCTGTGGCGCTCCCGTCTGCACTACGAGCGCCCGACGAGCGGCTTCACCCGGCCCCGCACACTGGAACTCCTCGGACACGTCCGGGACGTGATGAACGCGGCCCTCGCCGTCGGCGGCACCAGCTTCGACAGCTTGTACGTCAACGTCAACGGCGAGTCGGGCTACTTCGACCGCTCCCTGGACGCGTACGGGCGTGAGGGGCTGCCCTGCAAGCGGTGCGGCACACCGATGCGCCGACGGCCGTGGATGAACCGGTCCAGCTATTTCTGCCCGAGGTGTCAGAGGGCGCCGCGCGTGGTGTCGTAGCGCTCCCGTGCCGCCAGTACGTCGTCCATACGGCCCTCCACGCAGTGGATGAGGGCCAGCAGCCGCTCGGCGACCTGATGGCCGAGCGGGGTCAGTTCGTAGTCCACGCGCGGCGGGTTGGTCGGCTGTGCGTCGCGGCGCACCAGGCCGTCGCGCTCCAGCGCGTGCAGCGTCTGGGACAGCATCTTCTCGCTCACGCCGTCGACCCGGCGGCGCAGTTCGTTGAAGCGCAGCGATCCCTCGTGCAGCGCCCCGAGCGTCAGGCCGCCCCAGCGGCCCGTGACGTGCTCCAGCGTGCCGCGCGAGGGGCAGGCCTTGGCGAACACGTTGTACGGGAGGTCCATGTCCTCCGCATGCTCCTGGGTGCTGGTCATGACAGAAGCGTATGCGAAGGCAGCGCTAACCGGCAGGTTGCACTAGCCAAAAGTTAGTGCTCGTTGGCTACGGCCAGGTCTTTGCCGGTCGGCCGGGCCCAGGCTGCATGATCGTTTCTGCTTAGTCCTGAGGGGCGCGGGTCTAGTACCCGAAGTCCTGGGTCCACCAGGGGCCGCCGGACCCGAAGTGGACACCGACGCCCAGCGTCTTGAAGTCGCAGTTCAGTATGTTCGCCTTGTGGCCGGGGCTGTTCATCCAGGCCTCCATGACGGCGGCCGCGTCGGCCTGGCCCCGGGCTATGTTCTCCCCGCCGAGGCTGGATATCCCGGCCTTCTCGGCCCGGTCCCACGGGCTCTTCCCGTCCGGGTCGGTGTGGTCGAAGAAGCCCCGCGCGGCCATGTCGTCGCTGAACTTCTCCGCCAGGTCCGACAGTGCGCTGTTCGCCGAGAGGGCGCTGCAGCCGACCTTGGCCCGCTCCTCGTTGACGAGCTTGAGCACCTCGGCTGCGGCCTGCGCCTCGGCCGAGACCGTCACCGCCGATTCGGACTTCTGGGGCGCCTTGGTGGCCGTCTTCGACTTCGAGGCGGAGGCCTCCGGCTCCTCCGAGGGCGTGACCTCGGGCTTCTTCTCCGCCGTCTTGCTCGGTGAGGCGGAGGCGGAGGACTTCGAGGCCGACGGGCTGGGCGAGGCCGAGGCGGAACGGCCCGCGTCACGGCTCGTCGACGTACCGGCGCGGCCGGTCTCGGCGGAGCCGGAAGTGCCCCCCTGCTCGGAGCTGGAGTTGCTCGGGGTGTCGGCGGCCTGCACGTTGTCGCCGGGACCGGTGCCGCCGCCGAGCCGGTAGCTCTCCAGGCCGGGCACCACGCCCGTGGCCACCGCGACCGTGCCGAGGGCGACCGCCGCCGAGACGCCGAGCAGACCCGCCTTGACCGGGGTCGCGGCCTTCTTCTTGCGACGACGACCCCCCGGGCCGCCTCGCCCGCCGCCGTCGGGCGTGAAGCCGTCGGCCCCGAAGGCGGCGGCGCCGTACCCGTCCTCCGCCGTCGAGTACAGGTACTCCTGGCTTCTCGCGACAGTGTCGGCGTACGCCTGAGGGTTCAGGTACGGCGCGATGCCGAGCGTGTCCGGGCCGTCCTGGTACGCGTTCCAGGAGTCCTGGCCGTTCTGGTACGAGCTCCAGGAGTCCTGGCCGTTCTGGTATGCGTTCCAGGAGTCCTGGCCGTCCTGGTACGAGGCCCAGGAATCGTGTCCGTCCGTGTCCGAGCCGTGCGTCTGTGTGACCCCCGTGGCGCGGCCCGTGGCGGCGCGGCCGGCGGCGGAGCGTCGGTGGCGTCCCATGTCCTTGCCTTCCTCGTCCATACGGCTTCCCACCGGTCGACCGGAGGCTTCTGGGACAGTTGGTCCCGGATGCTCCCCCTGGTCGACGCCACTCACTCGATTGAGTGAGTTTCATATGAGAATCATTGGGTCGGGACGGTACCGCATGGCGCCCGGGGAGGAAGTGCCCCGAGGGACATTGCCCGGTTAGGTTGCACCCATGAGCGAGGATGTACGGCTGGTCGCCTGGGTGCGCGGACATGTCCAGGGCGTGGGTTTCCGCTGGTTCACCCGTGCCAAGGCGCTGGAGATCGGCGGGCTGAGTGGTTTTGCTCTCAATTTGGCCGACGGCCGGGTCCAGGTGGTCGCGGAAGGGGCCAAAGAGGGCTGTGAGGGCCTGCTGCACTGGCTCATGGGTGACGACACGCCCGGGCGCGTGGACGGAGTCACAGAGATATGGGACACACCGCGCGGCGGCTACGACGGCTTCGCGATCCGCTGACCACCCCGTGCCGAACCACCGCCGTGAAGCGGAGGGAGATGCCACCGGCATGTGCCCAGGGCGGAAATGAGCAGGTGGTTGCCAAGAATCGCTTGCGATGGCATGCTCCGCACGCAAGGATGATCGCCACGCCTCAGGGGCCCCGCGTCCGTCGCAGCGCCGCCGTTTCGGCCGCGCTCCGGTGGGTTGCCCGCCAATACGGGGCGTGATCGTGTTGACCGTCAAACTTTTTGGTGAGACGCTGAAAGCACCCCGCGCACCTAGCTGTTTGGCATGGATGAACGGCAGCACGAACAAGATCTAGCCAAGACCGCGGGTGCGAATCCCTCACGACCCACACCGCTTCGGTCGGTCACTCAGTGTGGAGGACCATCCATCATGGCAAAGGCGCTTCTCGGTTACGTCGGCGGCTCCGACCCGCGACTCCTCGCCGAGATGCGACGGCTCCAGCAGCGCGTCCAGGACCTGGAATCCGAGCTCGGACGAATCCAGGCCGAGAACGACGCTCTCACGGCTGCCGCTTCTCACGACAGGTTCATGGAGAGCATCGACGCACACCAGGCGGAGCCTGCGCTCACCTGATCGCTGCACCGCTCCACGACAGCACCAGCAGTGGTTGGGCGACTCGTTTCAACCGCGTCGGACCGCTAAGTTGTCAGAAGTTGCAAGGGACGCCTCGGCGTCCCTTCTTTCTTTCCCCCGCGTATCTTGTGCCCGTCCCCGTCCGTCCAGCGCCCGTCCCCTCAGTCTTCTTAACGTGTGGTGTGCCCTGCGCGTTCATGGGTGAAACCGCGGGGTTGCCGGGCGTTCATGGAGTGAGACACCCCCGGAAGGTAGAGTCCAGCGCCGTGCACCTCAAGGCCCTGACCCTCCGAGGGTTCAAGTCGTTCGCCTCGGCGACCACGCTCCGGTTCGAACCGGGGATCACGTGTGTCGTCGGGCCCAACGGCTCGGGCAAGTCCAACGTCGTCGACGCCCTCAGCTGGGTGATGGGCGAACAGGGCGCCAAATCGCTGCGCGGCGGCAAGATGGAGGACGTCATCTTCGCCGGGACCACCGGCCGCCCGCCCCTGGGCCGCGCCGAGGTGTCCCTGACCATCGACAACTCCGACGGCGCCCTGCCCATCGAGTACGCCGAGGTCACCATCACGCGGATCATGTTCCGCAACGGCGGCAGCGAGTACCAGATCAACGGCGACACCTGCCGGCTCCTCGACATCCAGGACCTCCTCTCCGACTCCGGCATCGGCCGCGAGATGCACGTCATCGTCGGCCAGGGCCAGCTCGACTCCGTCCTGCACGCCGACCCGATGGGCCGCCGCGCCTTCATCGAGGAGGCGGCGGGCGTCCTCAAGCACCGCAAGCGCAAGGAGAAGGCACTCCGCAAGCTCGACGCGATGCAGGCCAACCTCGCGCGCGTGCAGGACCTGACGGACGAACTGCGCCGCCAGCTCAAGCCCCTGGGCCGCCAGGCGGCGGTGGCCCGCCGGGCCGCCGTCATCCAGGCGGACCTCCGTGACGCGCGCCTGCGCCTCCTCGCCGACGACCTCGTACGGATGCGGGAGGCGCTCCAGGCCGAGGTGGCCGACGAGGCCGCGCTCAAGGAACGCAAGGACACCGCCGAACAGGAACTGCGCAAGGCGCTCCAGCGCGAGGCGCTCCTCGAGGACGAGGTCCGCCGGCTCTCACCGCGCCTGCAGCGCGCCCAGCAGACCTGGTACGAGCTGTCCCAGCTGGCCGAACGAGTCCGCGGCACCATCTCCCTCGCCGACGCGCGCGTGAAGAGCGCCACCTCCGCGCCCCCCGAGGAGCGGCGCGGCCGTGACCCCGAGGACATGGAGCGCGAGGCCGCCCGCATCCGGGAACAGGAGGCCGAGCTGGAGGCCGCCCTCGAAGCGGCCCAGCACGCCCTCGACGACACCGTCGCCCACCGCGCCGACCTGGAGCGCGAACTCGCCGTGGAGGAACGGCGCCTGAAGGACGTCGCCCGCGCCATCGCCGACCGCCGCGAGGGCCTCGCCCGGTTGAACGGCCAGGTCAACGCCGCCCGCTCGCGCGCCGCCTCCGCCCAGGCCGAGATCGACCGCCTGGCCGCGGCGAGGGACGAGGCCCAGGAGCGGGCGGTCGCGGCGCAGGAGGAGTACGAGGCCCTGAAGGCCGAGGTCGACGGCCTCGACGCGGGCGACGCGGAACTCGCCGAGCAGCACGGCGCGGCGAAACACCGGCTCGCCGAGGCCGAGGCCACCCTCACCGCCGCCCGCGAGTCAGCCACCACGGCGGAACGCGAACGCGCGGCGACCAAGGCCCGCCACGAGGCCCTGGCCCTGGGCTTGCGCCGCAAGGACGGTACAGGCGCACTGCTCGACGCGAAGGACCGCCTCACCGGCCTGCTGGGCCCGGCGGCCGAGCTGTTGACGGTGACCCCGGGCTACGAGGTTCAGCTGGCGGCAGCCTTCGGAGCGGCGGCGGACGCGATCGCCGTAACGACCCCGGCCGCGGCGGCCGAGGCTCTTCGCCTGCTCCGCAAGCAGGACGCCGGCAGGGCCGCACTTCTGCTCGCCGGGTCGCCAGATGCGCCCGATAGGGGCGCGGGGAACTGCGCGACCAGCCACGACGAACCCGCAGACGCCGCATCACAAGGAGCCCCCCTTTCTGCCGCGGAATTGGTCCGCGCCCCCTCCGACCTGATGCCCGCCGTACGCCGCCTCCTCCACAACATCGTCGTCGTCGACACCCTCGAAGCCGCCGAGGACCTCGTCTACACCCACCCCCACCTCACCACGGTCACCGCCGAAGGCGACCTGCTGGGCGCCCACTTCGCCCACGGCGGTTCCGCCGGCGCACCGAGCCTCCTTGAAGTACAGGCCTCCGTGGACGAGGCGGCCGTACAGCTGGAAGAGCTGGCCGTACGGTGCGAGGAGCTGACCGAGGCACAGCACGCCGCAGGCGAACGGCGCAAGGAATGCGCCGCGCAGGTCGAGGAGCTGGGGGAGCGGCGCCGGGCCGCCGACCGGGAGAAGTCGGCCGTGGCGCAGCAGCTGGGCCGGCTGGCCGGGCAGGCGCGGGGCGCGGCGGGCGAGGCCGAGCGGTCCACCGCGGCGGCGGCACGCGCACAGGACGCGCTCGACCGAGCCCTGGAAGAGGTCGAGGAGCTCGCCGAACGGCTCGCCGTGGCCGAGGAGATGCCCGTCGAGGAGGAGCCCGACACCTCGGTGCGCGACCGGCTCGCCGCCGACGGGGCCAACGCGCGCCAGACCGAGATGGAGGCGCGGCTCCAGGTCCGTACGCACGAGGAGCGGGTGAAGGGACTCGCCGGCCGGGCCGACTCCCTCGACCGGGCCGCCCGCGCGGAACGCGAGGCACGCGCGCGTGCCGAGCAGCGCCGGGCCCGGCTGCGCCACGAGGCCGCCGTCGCCGAGGCCGTCGCCTCGGGCGCACGCCAGCTGCTTACCCACGTCGAGGTGTCCCTCGGCCGGGCAGACCAGGAGCGCACCGCCGCCGAGGCCGCGAAGGCGCGCCGTGAGCAGGAGCTCGCCGCCGCCCGCACCGCCGGGCGCGATCTCAAGGCCGAGCTGGACAAGCTGACGGACTCGGTCCACCGCGGTGAGGTGCTCGGTGCCGAGAAGCGCATGCGGATCGAGCAGTTGGAGACCAAGGCGCTGGAGGAGCTGGGCGTGGAGCCCGAGGGGCTCGTCTCCGAGTACGGGCCCCACCAGCTCGTACCGCCCTCCCCGCCCGCCGAGGGCGAGGTGCTGCCCGAGGACCCCGAGCATCCCCGCAACCAGCCCGTTCCCTTCCGCCGGGCCGAGCAGGAGAAGCGGCTCAAGGCCGCCGAGCGGGCCTACCAGCAGCTCGGCAAGGTCAATCCGCTGGCGCTGGAGGAGTTCGCCGCGCTGGAAGAGCGCCATAAGTTCCTCAGCGAGCAGCTGGAGGATCTGAAGAAGACCCGTGCCGACCTGCTTCAGGTGGTGAAGGAGGTCGACGAGCGCGTCGAGCAGGTCTTCACCGAGGCGTACCGGGACACGGCCCGGGAGTTCGAGGGTGTGTTCAGCCGGCTCTTCCCGGGCGGTGAAGGACGGCTGATCCTGACCGATCCGGACAACATGCTCACCACGGGCGTGGACGTGGAGGCCCGGCCGCCGGGCAAGAAGGTCAAGCGGCTCAGTCTGCTCTCCGGCGGTGAGCGGTCGCTGACGGCCGTCGCCATGCTGGTGTCGATCTTCAAGGCCCGGCCCAGCCCGTTCTACGTCATGGACGAGGTCGAGGCCGCCCTCGACGACACCAACCTGCAGCGGTTGATCCGCATCATGCAGGAGCTGCAGGAGTCCTCGCAGCTGATCGTGATCACCCACCAGAAGCGCACCATGGAGGTCGCCGACGCGCTGTACGGCGTGTCCATGCAGGGCGACGGGGTGTCGAAGGTGATCAGCCAACGACTGCGCTGAGCGCGTACGGTCAGCCCTCCAGCGCCGGAAGCACCTCCTCCGCGAACAGCCGCAGGCTCCGCCACCCCTCCTCCACCGGCATTCCACCCGCCAGCGGATGCAGTACGAGGTTGTCGAGGCCCTGGGCCACGCACTCGTCCGGGGTGAGGATCCGGTAGACGCCCTCCGCGCGCAGCTCCTCGACCGTCGCCGCGCCCGACCGCACCGCCGAGCGGATCCCGCCGGACTGCCAGGAGGCGTAGGTCCGGGCCTCGTGCAGGAAGTGCCCGCCGTACCGCGCCCACGCCCGTTCCGGATCCTCGGCGATGTGGAGCAGAGGCGTCTCGGCCCCCGGCATCATCGTCCAGCCCTGCGTCCCGTACTCCACGAGCCGCTCCTTGTAGTACGTCTCCAGCTCCGGCAGGTGCGCGCTCGGGAAGAACGGCAGGCCGAGCCGGGCGGCCCGGCGGGCAGCGGCCTTCGAGGAGCCGCCGACCAGCAGCAGGGGGTGCGGGTCGGACCCCGGGCGCGGGGTGACCCGTACCGTGCGGCCCCGGTACTCGAACTCCTCGCCGGTCCACGCCTTCAGTACGGTCTCCAGCAGCTCGTCCTGGAGTCGGCCGCGCCGTGTCCAGTCGACGCCGGCACGGGCGTACTCCTCGGGCCGGTAGCCGATCCCGGCGACCGTGAGCAGCCGGCCGCCGCTGAGCAGGTCCAGGACCGCGATGTCCTCGGCCAGCCGCAGCGGGTCGTGCAGCGGGCCGATCACCGCCGACACCGTGACCGCCAGCCGCCGGGTCGCCCCCAGCACCGCCCCCGCGAAGACGAACGGCGAGGGCATCCAGTTGTTCTCGACGCCGTGGTGCTCCTCCGTCTGCACGGTGGTCACCCCGTGCTCGTCGGCGTACGCGGCCATCTCCAGCGCGGCCCGGTAACGGACGCCCAGCTCGGCGGGGGAGGCGCCGGGCGCGACGAGGTTGAGACGGACGACGGTGACGGGCATGGGTGGTCCCCCTTCGGATGTGGAGGGGGGACGTTAGCTGACGGTGGGTCAGGTATCCAGGGGTGTCGTCCTACAGCTTGGGGAGGGCGGATACCGGACGCGTTGTGACTCCGCCCCTGAGGGGCTTCCGTCCGGTCAGGACCGGACGGCGGGCCAGCCCGGCCCGTGGGACCTGTGGCCCCGCGTGGGCAACGAACGGCCGAGCGGGAGGTCACGCATACTGGGCTCTGTTATGGAAACCGTCATCCTTGCTGTAGTCATCGCCGTGGTCGTGCTCGCGGTGCTCGGCGGGCTCGTCGTCGGCAGCCGGCGCAGGAAGCCGCTGCCCCCGCCACCCCCCGCAGCGCCCGACATCACCGCGCCTCCGCCCGAGCCGCACGTCGGCGACGAGGCCGAGACGCCGCGCGACGAACCGCGCCGCACGATCGAGGAGGTGGATCTTCCCGACGGCGCCCCGACCGGGGTCGCGGTCGAGGAACCGCCCGTTGTCGAGGCTCCCGAGATCGAGATCGAGATCCCGGAGCCCACCGCAGGGCGTCTCGTACGCCTGCGCGCCCGTCTGTCCCGCTCCCAGAACGCCCTCGGCAAGGGGCTGCTCACGCTGCTCTCGCGCGAGCACCTCGACGACGACACCTGGGAGGAGATCGAGGACACCCTGCTCACCGCCGACGTCGGCGTCCTGCCCACCCAGGAGCTGGTGGACCGGCTGCGCGAGCGGGTCAGGGTGCTCGGCACCCGGACCCCGGAGGAACTGCGCGGCCTGCTGCGCGAGGAGCTCCTCCAGCTGGTCGGCACCGACGTCGACCGCGTGGTGAAGACCGAGCCCGAGAACCGCAAGCCCGGCATCGTGATGGTCGTCGGCGTCAACGGCACCGGCAAGACCACCACCACCGGCAAGCTCGCGCGCGTGCTCGTCGCCGACGGCCGTACGGTCGTCCTCGGTGCCGCCGACACCTTCCGTGCCGCCGCCGCCGACCAGCTGCAGACCTGGGGCGAGCGGGTCGGCGCCCACACCGTGCGCGGGCCGGAGGCCGGCGACCCCGCCTCCGTCGCGTTCGACGCGGTGAAGGAGGGCAAGGAGATGGGGGTGGATGTCGTCCTCATCGACACCGCGGGCCGGCTGCACACCAAGACCGGGCTCATGGACGAGCTCGGCAAGGTCAAGCGCGTCGTCGAGAAGCACGCCCCGCTCGACGAGGTGCTGCTCGTCCTCGACGCCACCACCGGGCAGAACGGCCTGGTCCAGGCCCGGGTCTTCGCCGAGGTCGTCGACATCACCGGCATCGTCCTGACCAAGCTCGACGGCACCGCCAAGGGCGGCATCGTCGTCGCCGTCCAGCGCGAGCTGGGTGTCCCCGTCAAGCTCGTCGGCCTCGGCGAGGGCGCGGACGACCTGGCGCCGTTCGAGCCGGAGGCGTTCGTGGATGCTCTGATCGGCGAGTGAGGGCTGTTTCATACCGCCCATGGACCGCAACCATCAATTGAGCTACCACGACGGCGACCAGCCAGGTCCGCGAGAGCGGCGCCGGTTTAGGCGCAAAAAGGGCGAAGCGCCCGCCCCCAGGTCCAGTGGGAGCGGGCGCTTCGCTGTGTACGGCGGAGAGTGGAGCCCTACGCGCGTGAGCGATGCGCCACGTACGCCAGGGTGCCCAGCAGCAGGCGGGCCTCCGGGGGCCGGGTCGCCGAGTCCAGGGCCGGGGGGCGCAGCCAGTGGACCGGGCCGAGGCCGCCGCGGTCGGAGGGCGGGGCCGTGACGTACGTACCGGGGCCGAGGCCGCGCAGGTCGAGGGCGGCCGGGTCGTCCCAGCCCATGCGGTAGAGGAGGCCGGTCAGCTCGGCGGCGGCGCCGGGGGCGACGAAGAACTGGGTGCGGCCCTCGGGGGTGGCGGTGACCGGACCGAGGGGGAGGCCCATGCGCTCCAGTCTGACCAGGGCGCGGCGCCCCGCGGGCCCGGCCACCTCGATCACGTCGAACGCGCGCCCGACCGGCAGCATCACCGAGGCGCCCGGGAACTCCGCCCAGGCCCGCGTCACGTCGTCGAGGGTGGCGCCGGCGGGGACCCGCGCGGCGAAGTGCAGGGGGTGCGCGCCGGGCTCGCGGCAGTCGGCGCGGCCGCAGGAGCAGAGGCCGGCCGCGGCCCGGGCGCCCGGTACGACGTCCCAGCCCCACAGCCCCGTGAACTCGGCGACGGCGGTGCACTCGGACGAGCGACCGCGCCTGCGCGCCCCGGAGCGGATCTCGCGAATGCCGCCGATCGTGAAGCCCATGCCCCCTCCAACGGGTGTACCGCGCCACTGGTTACGTAACGGTCCTATGTCGTAACTCTGTGTGCTTGTTGCCCGTCGGCCGCCCGTTCCAGGCAGCGTCCGGAAGCGCGCCGGGTGGTGTGGTGGGCGACACGCGCCCCCGAGTGCTTCGTTCCGCTCACCCCCACCCGTCCTGTGTCAAGTGAATCGCTTACGGGCCATCGGTAGTTCATTCGAAGGGGTGGCGAATGGTGGCGTTTCCGGGATCCTCGTGGCTGGATCCGTGATCGTAGGATTACTTTGAGTGTGCGGGTCCTGGAGGCGCATGCGGTTGTGGGTATGCCGGAGGCAAGTCGACTTTCCGTTCGAGGGGTGACAATTACCGGACGAGGGGCCGTATTTACCGGCATTCTGATAAGGCTTGGCGCACTCAGTGACAAGTGGTCTCAGGGATGGGGGCGTTCCAGTGAGCGGCAACGACGGAAGCGGGAGTAACGCTTCGAGTGCGGACAAACGCCCGAACGAGCTGCTCACCTCCTGGTTCGTGCGCAGCGGCTGGTCGAAGGGTGAACTGGCCCGCCAAGTCAACCGTCGCGCACGCCAGTTGGGCGCCAACCACATCTCCACGGACACCTCACGTGTGCGCCGCTGGCTGGACGGCGAGAACCCCCGCGAGCCCATCCCCAGGATCCTCTCCGAGCTGTTCTCCGAGCGGTTCGGCTGTGTCGTCTCCGTCGAGGACCTCGGTCTGCGCGCCCCGCGCCAGGCGCCCTCCGCGACCGGAGTCGACCTTCCCTGGACGGGTCCGCAGGCGGTGGCCCTGCTCAGCGAGTTCTCGCGCAGCGACCTGATGCTGGCGCGGCGCGGCTTCCTCGGAACGTCGCTGGTGCTGTCCGCGGGCCCGTCCCTCATCGAGCCGATGCAGCGCTGGCTCGTCCCCACACCGCCCACCCCGCTCACGGAGCCGGAGTCCGTCCCCACCAGCCGGGCCCGCGGCCGGCTCTCCAAACCCGAGCTGGACCTGCTGGAGTCCACCACGGTGATGTTCCGGCAGTGGGACGCCCAGTGCGGCGGCGGACTGCGCCGCAAGGCCGTCGTCGGCCAACTGCACGAGGTGGCCGACCTCCTCCAGGAGCCCCAGCCCGAGACGACCTCCAGAAAGCTGTTCAAGGTCGCCGCCGAGCTGGCCGAGCTCGCCGGCTGGATGAGTTACGACGTCGGGCTCCAGCCGACCGCCCAGAAGTACTTCGTCCTCGCCCTGCACGCCGCCAAGGAGGCCGGCGACCGGCCGCTCGGCTCGTACGTCCTGTCCAGCATGAGCCGCCAGATGATCCACCTCGGACGGCCCGAGGACGCGCTGGAGCTGATTCACCTCGCGCAGTACGGCAGCCGGGACTGCGCGAGCCCGCGCACCCAGTCCATGCTGTATGCGATGGAGGCCCGCGCCTACGCCAACATGGGGCAGCCGGGGCGGTGCAAGCGGGCCGTGCGCATGGCCGAGGACACCTTCGCCGACGCCGACGAGTGGGACGAGCCGGACCCCGACTGGATCCGCTTCTTCTCCGAGGCCGAGCTGTACGGCGAGAACAGCCACTCCTTCCGCGACCTCGCCTATGTCGCCGGCCGCAGCCCCGCCTACGCCTCGCTCGCCGAGCCCCTGATGCAGAAGGCCGTCCGGCTGTTCGCGGACGACCCCGACCACAAGCGTTCGTACGTGCTGAACCTCATCGGCATGGCCACCGTCCATCTGCTGCGCAAGGAGCCCGAACACAGCGCCACCCTGGCCGCGCAGGCCATGCGGGAGGCCAAGAAGGTCCGCTCCGAGCGCGTCAACACTCGTATTCGAAAGACCGTCGACAGCGCCGTCCGTGACTTCGGAGACCTCTCCGAGGTCGTGGACCTCACCGAGCGGCTCGCCATGGAGCTGCCGGAGACGGCCGAGGCCGTCTGACACCGAGATCAACTCAGCAAAACCCTTGAACCCCGGCCGCGGCCGGCCCTCCCGAAGTGCCCGACTCGGCTCCCCCATGCCAGGTCATCGGAAGGCCGTCCGCGGCCGGTTTCCCTCCCCGAGGGAAGGTTGCGCCACGATAACGATCCACTCGGGGAACATCAGGCAGTTCACCGACGTGTAACGCACCAGGCGCCTTCGTCACGCCCGCGAAACAACGAGGGGCTTCCACCGAAACCGCGCTGCGCCAATCTCATGGCGCATAACCGGCCCACCCCTCTTTTCCGCTCTGGCTTCGCCCGCACGGGGCCGTACTACGACGAGGAGACGCCGATGGCACCAGCCATCACGCTTGCCGCAGACAAGCTGTCCGTGGCCAACACAGGCTTCATGCTCATCTGTTCCGCCCTGGTGCTGATCATGACCCCGGGTCTTGCCTTCTTCTACGGAGGCATGGTCCGGGTCAAGAGCACCCTCAACATGTTGATGATGAGCTTCATCAGCATGGGCATCGTCACGATCCTGTGGGTGCTGTACGGCTTCTCCATGGCGTTCGGCACGGACCACGGCTCGTTCATCGGCTGGGAGTCCGACTTCGTCGGATGGACCGGCATCGACAAGGCCGACATCTGGTCCGGGTACACGATCCCGGTCCTCGCCTTCGCGGTCTTCCAGATGATGTTCGCCATCATCACGCCCGCCCTGATAAGCGGTGCCATCGCCGACCGCGTGAAGTTCTCCGCCTGGGCGCTCTTCGTGGCGCTGTGGGCGACGGTCGTCTACTTCCCGGTCGCCCACTGGGTCTGGGGCACCGGCGGCTGGGCCTTCGAGCTCGGTGTGATCGACTTCGCCGGTGGTACGGCCGTCCACATCAACGCGGGTGCCGCGGCGCTCGGTGTGATCCTGGTCATCGGCAAGCGCGTCGGATTCAAGAAGGACCCGATGCGCCCGCACAGCCTCCCGCTGGTCATGCTCGGCGCCGGTCTGCTGTGGTTCGGCTGGTTCGGCTTCAACGCCGGCTCGTGGCTCGGCAACGACGACGGCGTCGGCTCCCTGATGTTCGTCAACACCCAGATCGCCACCGCCGCCGCCATGCTCGCCTGGCTCATCTACGAGAAGATCCGCCACGGCGCGTTCACCACGCTGGGCGCCGCCTCCGGCGCGGTCGCCGGTCTGGTCGCCATCACCCCGTCCGGTGGCGCGGTCACCCCGATCGGCGCGATCGCGGTCGGCGTCATCGCCGGTGTCCTGTGCGCCATGGCCGTGGGCCTGAAGTACAAGCTCGGCTACGACGACTCGCTGGACGTCGTCGGCGTCCACCTGGTCGGCGGTGTCGTCGGCTCCCTGCTGATCGGCTTCTTCGCCAGTGGCAAGGGTCAGTCCGACGTCGAGGGCCTCTTCTACGGCGGTAACGCCGACCAGCTGTGGAAGCAGTGCGCCGGTGTCTTCGCCGTCCTCGCCTACTCCCTGATCGCCTCCGCGGTGCTCGCCTTCCTCCTCGACAAGACCATCGGTATGCGGGTCGACGAGGACGAGGAGATCTCCGGTATCGACCAGGCCGAGCACGCCGAGACGGCCTACGACTTCAGCGGTGCCGGTGGCGGCGCCGCCCGGACCTCCGCGCCGGCCGCCGTCGGAGCCGAGAGCAAGAAGGTGGACGCATGAAGCTCATCACCGCCGTCGTGAAGCCCCACCGGCTCGACGAGATCAAGGAAGCCCTGCAGGCCTTCGGCGTGCACGGCCTCACGGTCACCGAGGCGAGCGGTTACGGTCGTCAGCGGGGACACACCGAGGTCTACCGCGGCGCCGAGTACACGGTCGACCTGGTCCCCAAGATCCGCATCGAGGTGCTGGCCGAGGACGACGACGCCGAGCAGCTGATCGACGTCATCGTCAAGGCGGCCCGCACCGGCAAGATCGGTGACGGCAAGGTCTGGTCCCTCCCGGTCGAGACGGCCGTACGGGTCCGCACCGGCGAGCGCGGCCCGGACGCGCTCTGACCGCAGAACAGAACAGGAGTCGCTGGGTGACGAGCACGGATGTGCGAAACGAAGCAGAGGGCTCGGGACCCAGCGGCTATGCGGCGGCCCGGCTGCGCCTCCTCACCGAGGAGGCGCGGTCCGGGCCGCCGCGCCGTGCCGCCCTCTCCGAACTCACGGACGAATGGCTGACCGGACTGTTCACCGCCGGAGCCGCCGGAGCCGCCGGAGCCGCCGGAGCCGCCGGAGCCGCCGGAGCTTCTGGAGCGTCCGGCGCCGAGGCGCTCAAGGGCGTCTCCCTGGTCGCCGTCGGCGGCTACGGCCGCGGTGAGCTCTCCCCGCGCAGCGACCTCGACCTGCTGCTCCTGCACGACGGCAGTGACAGCAAGGCGGTCGCCTCCCTCGCCGACCGCCTCTGGTACCCGGTGTGGGACCTGGGCCTCGCCCTCGACCACTCGGTCCGCACCCCCGCCGAGGCCCGCAAGACCGCCGGGGAGGATCTGAAAGTCCAGCTCGGCCTCCTCGACGCACGCCACCTCGCCGGCGACCTCGGTCTGACGTCCGGACTGAGGACGGCCGTCCTCGCCGACTGGCGCAACCAGGCCCCCAAACGCCTGCCCGAGCTCCAGGAACTCTGCGCCGAGCGCGGCGAACGCCAGGGCGAGCTGCAGTACCTGCTGGAACCCGACCTCAAGGAGGCCCGCGGCGGCCTCAGGGACGCCACCGCCCTGCGCGCCGTCGCCGCCTCCTGGCTCGCCGACGCGCCCCGCGAGGGCCTCGACGACGCCCGCCGCCGCCTCCTCGACGTCCGTGACGCCCTCCACCTGGCCACCGGCCGCGCCACCGACCGCCTCGCCCTCCAGGAACAGGACCAGGTCGCCGCCGAACTGGGCCTCCTCGACGCCGACACCCTCCTGCGGCAGGTCTACGAGGCCGCGCGCGTCATTTCCTACGCCAGCGACGTCACCTGGCGCGAAGTGGCGCGTGTGCTGCGCTCACGCGCCGTACGGCCCCGGCTGCGCGCCATGCTCGGCGGCGGAAAGCCCGTCCCCGAGCGCTCCCCGCTGGCCGAAGGCGTCGTGGAGCAGGACGGCGAGGTGGTGCTCGCCCGCGCCGCACGCCCCGAACGCGACCCCGTGCTGCCGCTGCGCGCCGCGGCCGCCGCCGCCCAGGCCGGCCTCCCGCTCTCCCTGCACGCCGTACGCCGCCTCGCCGCCACCGTGCGCCCGCTGCCCACGCCCTGGCCCGCCGAGGCCCGCGAACAGCTCGTCACCCTGCTCGGCTCCGGCCGGCCCACCGTCGACGTCTGGGAAGCCCTGGAGGCCGAGGGCCTGATCACCCGGCTCCTCCCCGACTGGGAGCGGGTCCGCTGCCGTCCGCAGCGCAACGCCGTGCACATCTGGACCGTCGACCGGCACCTCATCGAGACCGCCGTGCGCGCCTCCGAGTTCACCCGCCGCGTCAGCCGCCCCGACCTCCTCCTGGTCTCGGCGCTGCTGCACGACATCGGCAAGGGCTGGCCCGGGGACCACTCGGTCGCGGGCGAGATCATCGTCAAGGACGTCGCCGCGCGCATCGGCTTCGACCGCGCCGACGTGGCGGTGCTCTCCTCCCTCGTACGGCATCACCTGCTGCTCGTCGAGACGGCGACCCGGCGCGACCTGGAGGACCCCGCCACGGTCCGCTCGGTCGCCGAGGCCGTCGGCTCGCAGAGCACCCTGGAGCTGCTGCACGCGCTCACCGAGGCGGACGCGCTGGCCACCGGGCCCGCCGCCTGGTCCTCCTGGCGGGGTTCGCTCGTGGCGGACCTGGTCAAGCGGGTCGGGGCGGTCCTCGCCGGCGACGAGCCAGATGAACCGGACGCCGCCGCGCCCACCGCCGAGCAGGAACGGCTCGCCATCGAGGCGATCGCCACCGGCAGCCCGGTGCTGGCCCTGCGCGCCCAGACCGAACCGCCGGCCGACGCGGGGGAGCAGCCCACCGGCGACCCCGAGCCGCTCGGCGTGGAGCTCCTCATCGCCGTACCGGACCGGGCGGGCGTGCTGCCCGCGGTGGCGGGCGTGCTCGCCATGCACCGGCTGACCGTGCGCACCGCCGAACTGCGCGCCCTGGACCTGCCGGACGGCGTCGAGGGCTCCGTCCTGCTGCTGAACTGGCGGGTCGCCGCCGAGTACGGCTCCCTGCCCCAGGCCGCCCGGCTGCGCGCCGACCTCGTCCGCGCCCTCGACGGCTCCCTGGACATCGCCGGACGGCTCGCCGAGCGTGACGCGGCCTACCCCCGGCGCCGGGGCGTGGTCGCGCCTCCGCCGCGGGTGACGGTCGCCCCGGCGGCCTCCCGGCACGCCACCGTCATCGAGGTGCGCGCCCAGGACGCGCCGGGGCTGCTGTTCCGGATCGGCTCGGCCCTGGAGGACGCGGCGGTACGGGTGCGCAGCATGCACGTCAGCACGCTGGGCGCCAACGCGGTGGACGCCTTCTACGTGACGCAGGCGCAGGGCGCGCCCTTGGCGCAGGACGAGGCGGTTGCCGTGGCGCGGAAGCTGGAGGAGGGGCTGAGGGCGTGACCTTCCGGTCACCCTTGCGTTGACCGGGCGTGCTCCCCGCCGCCGCGGGGATGGCCCTGCCGTGGACGTGTGCTACGTCACCGGCGCTGACTGCTCCCCGCCGCCGCGGGGGTTTCGTCCGTCCCCGTCTGCTGAATGCAGCAGGCGGGGACGAATGTCTTGCGCGGCCGGATACCCTGGAAGACGCTCAGACCCGCCCCCGACCCCGAGGACCGACGCCGCCGTGTTCGATACTCTCTCCGATCGCCTCTCTGCGACCTTCAAGAACTTGCGCGGCAAGGGGCGCTTGAGCGAAGCGGACATCGACGCCACGGCGCGCGAGATCCGCATCGCCCTCCTCGAGGCCGACGTGGCCCTCCCGGTCGTCCGCACGTTCATCAAGAACGTCAAGGAGCGCGCCCTCGGTGCGGAGGTCTCCCGGGCGCTGAACCCCGCCCAGCAGGTCCTGAAGATCGTCAACGACGAGCTCGTCACGATCCTCGGTGGCGAGACCCGCCGGCTGCGCTTCGCCAAGCAGCCGCCCACCGTGATCATGCTGGCCGGTCTGCAGGGTGCCGGTAAGACCACCCTCGCGGGCAAGCTCGGCCACTGGCTGAAGGAGCAGGGCCACTCGCCGCTCCTGGTCGCAGCCGACCTCCAGCGCCCGAACGCCGTCAACCAGCTCAGCGTGGTCGCCGAGCGCGCGGGCGTGGCCGTCTTCGCGCCGGAGCCGGGCAACGGCGTCGGTGACCCGGTCAAGGTCGCCAAGGACTCCATCGAGCACGCCAAGTCCAAGGTCCACGACATCGTGATCGTGGACACCGCCGGCCGCCTCGGCATCGACCAGGAGATGATGCAGCAGGCCGCGGACATCCGGGACGCGGTCTCGCCGGACGAGATCCTGTTCGTCGTCGACGCGATGATCGGTCAGGACGCCGTCAACACCGCCGAGGCCTTCCGCGACGGCGTCGGCTTCGACGGCGTGGTGCTCTCCAAGCTCGACGGTGACGCCCGCGGTGGCGCGGCCCTGTCGATCCGGCAGATCACCGGCAAGCCGATCATGTTCGCGTCGAACGGCGAGAAGCTCGACGACTTCGACGCGTTCCACCCGGACCGGATGGCCTCCCGCATCCTCGACATGGGTGACCTGCTCACCCTGATCGAGCAGGCGGAGAAGACGTTCAGTCAGGAAGAGGCCGAGAAGATGGCCTCCAAGCTGGCGTCGAAGAAGGGCCAGGACTTCACCCTGGACGACTTCCTGTCCCAGATGGAACAGGTCAGGAAGATGGGCAGCATCAGCAAGCTGCTCGGGATGCTGCCGGGCATGGGGCAGATCAAGGACCAGATCAACAACCTCGACGAGCGGGACGTCGACCGCACCGCCGCGATCATCAAGTCGATGACCCCGGCCGAGCGCCAGGACCCCACGATCATCAACGGCTCGCGCCGCGCCCGTATCGCCAAGGGTTCCGGTGTCGAGGTCAGCGCGGTCAAGGGCCTGGTCGAGCGGTTCTTCGAGGCCCGCAAGATGATGTCCCGGATGGCCCAGGGCGGCGGCATGCCCGGCATGCCGGGGATCCCGGGCATGGGCGGCGGCCCCGGCCGGCAGAAGAAGCAGCCGAAGCAGGCCAAGGGCAAGCAGCGCTCCGGCAACCCGATGAAGCGCAAGCAGCAGGAGCTGGAGGCGGCCCAGCGCCGCGAGGCCCAGGCGCAGGGCGGCAACGCGTTCGGGCTGCCGCAGCAGGGCGGCCAGGACTTCGAGCTCCCGGACGAGTTCAAGAAGTTCATGGGCTGACCGACCTCTCTCGGGACACGTACGTCACTGAGGGCGCCCTTCCGCCGGGGAGGGCGCCCTCAGCGCATGCCGAGGCCCGGTGTCTGCCGTAACGTCCAGATATGAGCAACGCCGCTCCGCCGCGCAGGGCCCCCGACCAGCCATGGCGCTCCGAGGGCACCCCGGACGAGGACGGAACACGGCCCCCCGCCGGCTCCGGTGGCCCCGGCGGCAGACGACCGCGGGGCCGCTGGTGGGGCCTCGCCGTCACCGCGGTGATCGTCTTCGTGGTCGTCTACGTCGGACTGAACTACCTCGGCCAGGGCAACGAGCCGACGATCTCGTACACGGAGTTCAGCAAGCAGGTCGACGAGGGGAACGTCGAGAAGATCTACTCCAAGGGCGACGCGATCCAGGGCCAGCTCAAGCAGTCCCGGGAGGACCCCGACGACGGGGGCACCTACACGAGGTTCAAGACACAGCGCCCCGCCTTCGCCGACGACGACCTCTGGCGGAACCTGAGCAGCCACGACGTCACCGTCACGGCCCGGCCCGTCGTGCAGCAGCGCAGTCTGCTGTCCAACGTGCTGATCTCGCTGATCCCGATCGTGCTGCTGGTCGCGGTGTGGATCTTCATCAGCCGGCGGTTCGCCGGTGGCCTCGGCGGAGCCGGCGGGATGCTCGGCCGCAAGGCGCCGCCCAAACCGGTCGAACTGCGGCCCGGCACCCAGCGCACCACCTTCGCCGACGTGGCCGGCATCGACGAGGTCAAGGGTGAACTGGACGACGTCGTCGGCTTCCTGGAACACCCGGACGCCTACCGCAGGATGGGCGCGAAGATGCCCCGCGGGGTGCTGCTCGCGGGCTCGCCCGGCACCGGCAAGACCCTGCTGGCGCGCGCGGTGGCCGGTGAGGCGGGGGTGCCGTTCTTCTCGGCCTCCGCGTCCGAGTTCATCGAGATGATCGTCGGCGTCGGCGCCTCCCGGGTCCGGGAACTGTTCGGCGAGGCCCGCAAGGTGGCGCCGTCGATCATCTTCATCGACGAGATCGACACCATCGGCCGGGTCCGCGGCGGGGGCGCGTCGGTGAGCGGCCACGACGAGCGCGAGCAGACCCTGAACCAGATCCTCACCGAGATGGACGGCTTCTCCGGCTCCGAGGGCGTGATCGTGATCGCGGCGACGAACCGCGCCGACATCCTGGATCCGGCCCTCACCCGGCCCGGCCGCTTCGACCGGGTGGTCAACGTCTCCCCGCCGGACCGCGGCGGGCGCGAGGCGATCCTGCGCATCCACACCCGTGACATCCCGCTCGCCCCGGACGTCGACCTGACCCAGGTGGCCCGCACCACCCCCGGAATGACAGGAGCGGATCTGGCCAATCTCGCCAACGAGGCCGCGCTGCTCGCCGTCAAGCGCAAGCAGGCCCAGGTGACCGCCTCCGACCTCTCCGAGGCCCTGGAGAAGGTGCAGCTCGGCGCCGAACGCACCCTCGTGATGCCCGAGGAGGACCGCCGCCGCACCGCGTACCACGAGAGCGGCCACGCTCTCCTCGGCATGCTGCAGCCCGGCGCCGACCCCGTCCGCAAGGTCACCATCGTGCCGCGCGGCCGCGCCCTCGGGGTGACCATGTCGACCCCCGAGGTCGAGCGGTACGCGCACTCGGAGGAGTATCTGCGCGGCCGCATCATCGGCGCCCTCGGCGGGATGGCGGCCGAGGAGGTGATCTACGGGGTTGTCACGACCGGCGCCGAGAACGACCTGGAACAGGTCACCAACATCGCGCGCGGGATGGTCGCCCGCTGGGGCATGAGCGACCGGGTCGGACGGCTCTCCGCCCTGCCCAGTGACGCCCAGCAGGCGTACGGCCTCGCCGCCGCCCCGGCCACGCTCGACGTCATCGACGACGAGATGCGCCGTATCGTCGACGAGTGCTACGAGGAGGCGTTGCGCAAACTCCGCGACCACCGGGGCCAGTTGGACGCCCTCGCGGAGGCGCTGCTGGAGCACGAGACCCTGGAGGAGGCGGACGCCTACCGCATCGCCGGGATCACCCGGCTCCGCAAGGACGAGGACTGACACCCGGCCCGTACGTCAGGCGTGGTCAGGGTGTACGGGCGATCAGGTACCGGAACACGTTCGGCATCCAGACCGTGCCGTCCCGCCGGCGGTAGGGGTGCAGGGCCTCCGTCAGCTCCTTGCCGACCTGCTCCGGGTCGGTCGCCGCGACCGCCGCGTCGAACAGGCCCGTGGACAGCAGGCCCTTGACGGCGCTGTCCACCCCGGCGTACCCGAAGGGACAGGCCACCCGCCCGGACCCGTCCGGCCCGAGGCCGGCCCGCTCGGCGGCCTCCTCCAGGTCGTCCCGCAGAGCGGGCCGCAGCCGGCCCACGCCGCTCGGGAGACCGGCCCCGCCGGACGCGCGCCCGGGAGCGTTCCCGGCACCGGAGCGCGCAGGGGCCTCCGGTGCCGCCGTGCGGGCCATGGCGTCCGCCCCGGCCACGGCGCGCAGCACGTCCCAGGTGGCGCAGCGCTCCGGCGGGCCCCAGCCGGCGAGCACCACCGGCGCCCCCCGCTCGGCGAGCGGGACCGCCGCCGTGAGCAGCCCGACCAGCCCCTCCGCGTCGCCCCAGAGACAGCCGATCGGCTCGAACGCGGTCACCAGGGTGTACGCGGGCGTCTCCGCGTCGGCCGCGTCCTTCGGTGACCGGCCGGTCAGCCGGACGCCCGCACGCGCGTGTGCCTCCCCGGCCGGGGAGGCCGGGGGCAGCAGCCGCTCGCGCGCGAGGGCCAGCCGCTCGGGGGAGCCGGGCTCGACACCGGTGAGGGACGCGCCTCTGGAGGCCGCCATCAGCAGGGCGAGCCCGGAGCCGCAGCCGAGGCCGAGCAGCCGGGTGCCGGGGCCCACTTCCAGCCGCTCGTAGACGGCCTCGTAGAGCGGAACCAGCATCCGTTCCTGGATCTCGGACCAGTCACGCGCGCGTGCACCCAGGTCCGCGCGGGGCACCGGCCCCGCGTTGGGCAGGTGCTGTCGCACGAGCACAGGTGTCATGAACAAGCGCCCCATTCCGCCGAGAATTTGCCGCTGTAGCGATCAGGTGAACCCCCGTGCAGTGCGTTCGCACTTCCCCCGTATGCCAGGTAACTCCCCCTCTGCGGCCGCGTCCAGGGGTCTCGTGGCCCTGCTTGTGGACTCGCTGTGCGAGTGGCGAGAATTCACATTCCGGCAATGTGGGCCCGTACCTTCGCGCCATGGCCAAGGCACCCGTTCTCACCCCGCGGGCTGACGACTTCCCCCGCTGGTACCAGGATCTGATCAACAAGGCCGAACTGGCCGACAACGATCCAGTGCGCGGCACCATGGTCATCCGACCGTACGGGTACGGGCTGTGGGAGCGGATGCAGGCCGTGATTCTCGCGATCAAGGGCGACGAGGCGGTTCTGGCCAAGGTCCGCGAGCTGGGTGACCGGCTGAAGGCGGCCGGGATCCGCCGTCCGTGCCGGAGGAGGACCAGGCGCTGCTGCTGACGCAGTCCCTCCAGCGGCGCGAGGCGCGGACAGTGGAGGTGGCCACGCCCGGGGAGGCCGTCGAGGCGGCCACGTCCGGCCGCTGGGCCCGTATCCCCTGGGCGGTCCTGGGCGGTCCTGGGCGGTCCTGGGCGCGGAGGGCGAGGCTGCGCTCGCCGAGCACGCCGTGACCGTACGCTGTCTCGTCGCCGAGGACGGGTCGGTGCCGGACGCCGAGGACGCGCCCGGTAACGTCGCGGTCGTCGCGCGCGCTTACTGAGAGGGCACGCTCCGGCGGGCAGAGCGACCGAAACGCCTCTTGCGCCTCGCCGTACACCTGTTCCCCGGCGCGCGGACAAGGGGTACGCGCCGGGGCGTACGGGGAACTACGCACCACCTTGGGGTGAGCTGTGAGGCTTCTCCGCAGATCGGCGCACCCGCCCTCGTCTCCACGCATCAGCGGCAACTGACGGGTACGTGCAAATTATTTGGGATGCCCCGGAATAGGAACACAGCGGCACTCCCGCTCGTTGTCATTACGTGAGCACGACACAGACACCACCTGTTCTCGCCGCAGAGCTGGCACAGGCGTGGGCCGACATTCAGCGGTACCACCCCGAGCTGCCCGACCTTGCCGCGCCAGAGTCCCTGATCGGGGAGTCGTCGTCCGCCTGCGGTCACGAGCTCTCCTTCGAGCGACTGCTCCATGAGGCAGTCCATGGCATCGCCGCCTCCCGCGGCGTTCGCGACACATCCCGCGCCGGCCGCTACCACAACCGCAGATTCCTCGCCATCGCCGAGGAGCTGGGCCTGGACCACCCCGAGGAACCGCACCCGAGCAGCGGTTTCTCCCTGGTCACGCTCAACCCCGAGGCCAAGCGCCGCTACCGCCCGACGATCGAGCGCCTGCAGCGGGCCCTCAAGGCCCACACGGCGGCCACCTCCGCCGACAGCACCACCCGCACCTTCCGCGGCCCCGCCGCCCGCCACGGCTCCTCCGGCGGCGGCGTCCGCGTCAAGGCGGTCTGCGACTGCGGTCGCAACGTCCGGGTGGTCCCGTCGGTCCTGGCCCAGGCCCCGATCGTGTGCGGCGGCTGCGGCAAGCCGTTCCGCATCCCCGAGATCGCGGGCGCGGCGTAACGGCGAACGGCCCAGCACCGGCATCTCGTGGCTGTCGGTTCGGGTCGCGACGGGGTGTACGCAACTGCGGGCAATCGTGCCTCCCCCAGTGCCTTGAGGGCCTGGGGGGACCCCCAGGCGGCACGGGTGGGCGCAGCGGCACCCCGTCAGCGCCGGGCTGCGCACCCGACGTACGCCCACCGCGACGCCGGGTGCGTTCCAGGCATGCCCGCGCTCCGCAACCCCTCGCCCAAAGCGACCCGCAGGGTGTGGCAGAATGGTCAGCTGTACTCGACAGCCGCACAGGACCCCTCTCTCCTCCGGCTGACGCGTCCATCGGGCACTCGGGTACCGCAACCCCACGCGGCTCTCTCGCCGTGCCCAACCACGTCAAAACCAGGAGAACCCACTCCCGTGGCAGTCAAGATCAAGCTGAAGCGTCTGGGCAAGATCCGTTCGCCTCACTACCGCATCGTCGTCGCCGACTCCCGCACCCGTCGTGACGGCCGTGCGATCGAGGAGATCGGCAAGTACCACCCGACCTACAACCCGTCGGTCATCGAGGTGGACGCCGACCGCGTGGCGTACTGGCTCGGTGTCGGCGCGCAGCCGACCGAGCCCGTGCTCGCGATCCTGAAGAAGACCGGCGACTGGCAGAAGTTCAAGGGCGAGCCCGCCCCGGCTCCGCTGCTCGTGGCCGCGCCCAAGAAGGCGCGCCCCTCGTTCGAGGCCCTCGGTGGCGACGACGAGGGCAAGGGTGAGGCGATCACCCAGAAGAAGAAGGCCGAGAAGAAGGACGAGGCTGCCGCTGAGTCCGAGTCGACCGAGGCCTGAGCATGCTCGAGGAGGCTCTCGAGCACCTCGTGAAGGGCATCGTCGACAACCCTGACGATGTGCAGGTCGCTTCGCGCAACCTGCGCCGCGGGCGCGTTCTCGAGGTCCGGGTCCACCCGGACGACCTCGGCAAGGTGATCGGCCGCAACGGCCGCACCGCACGCGCTCTGCGCACCGTCGTGGGCGCCATCGGCGGCCGCGGAGTCCGTGTCGACCTCGTCGACGTGGACCACGTCCGCTGACGTATCGCAGCACCGGCTCGGGCCGGGGAGGGCCATGGGGCCGTCCCCGGCCCGTAGTCGTATCGGTCGTATCGACAGGAGAATTGGACACGTGCAGCTTGTAGTCGCACGGATCGGCCGCGCCCACGGCATCAAGGGCGAGGTCACCGTGGAGGTACGTACCGACGAACCGGAGCTCAGGCTCGGCCCCGGCGCCGTGCTCGCCACCGATCCCGCCGGCGTGGGACCGCTCACCATCGAGACGGGCCGCGTGCACAGCGGCCGTCTGCTCCTGCGCTTCGAGGGCGTCAAGGACCGCAACGGCGCCGAGGCCCTCCGCAACACCCTCCTGATCGCCGAGATCGACCCGGAGGAACTGCCCGAGGGCGAGGACGAGTACTACGACCACCAGCTCATCGACCTGGACGTGGTCACCGAGGACGGCACCGAGGTCGGCCGGATCACCGAGATCTCGCACCTGCCCTCCCAGGACCTCTTCATCGTCGAACGCCCGGACGGCACCGAGGTGATGATCCCGTTCGTCTCGGAGATCGTCGTCGAGATCGACCTGGAGGAGCAGCGGGCGGTCGTCGCCCCGCCGCCCGGTCTGATCGACGACCGCGCCGAGATCGACTCCTCGCAGGACGACGCCTCCTCGCAGGACGACGCCTCCTCACGGGACGAGTCGTAATGCGCCTCGACGTCGTCACGATCTTCCCCGAGTACCTGGACCCGCTGAACGTCTCCCTCGTCGGCAAGGCGCGCGCGCGTGGACAGCTCGACGTACGGGTGCACGACCTGCGGGAGTGGACCTACGACCGGCACAGCACCGTCGACGACACGCCGTACGGCGGCGGGCCCGGCATGGTCATGAAGACCGAGCCCTGGGGCGACGCCCTGGACACGATCCTCGCCGACGGCTACGAGACCGGATCCACGCTCCCCGCGATCGTCGTCCCCACCCCCAGCGGCCGCCCCTTCACCCAGGAACTCGCCGTCGAACTCTCCGAGCGGCCCTGGCTGATCTTCACCCCGGCCCGCTACGAGGGCATCGACCGGCGGGTC
Organism: Streptomyces sp. T028; assembly: GCF_048159505.1. Taxonomy (NCBI): domain Bacteria; kingdom Bacillati; phylum Actinomycetota; class Actinomycetes; order Kitasatosporales; family Streptomycetaceae; genus Streptomyces; species Streptomyces sp. T028. The sequence continues at coordinate 26,413 of NZ_JBLRVZ010000018.1, read as the reverse complement.
GTCGACGAGTACGCCACCCGCCTCCCCGTGTACGAGGTCTCCATCGGCGACTACGTCCTCGCCGGCGGTGAGGCGGCCGTCCTCGTCATCACCGAGGCCGTGGCCCGGCTGCTGCCCGGCGTGCTCGGCAACGCCGAGTCCCACCGCGACGACTCCTTCGCGCCAGGCGCCATGGCAAGCCTCCTGGAGGGCCCCGTCTACACCAAGCCGCCCGTCTGGCGCGCGAGGGAGATCCCGGACGTCCTGCTCAGCGGCCACCACGGCAAGATCGCCCGCTGGCGCCGCGACGAGGCCCTGCGCCGCACCACGGCCCACCGGCCCGACCTGATCGAGCGCTGCGAGCCCAGGGCCTTCGACAAGAAGGACCGCGAGATGCTCTCCATCCTGGGCTGGGCACCCGACCCCGAGGGCGAGCCGTACGGCCGATTTTGGCGCAGGACCGAGGGCGTGGAAGAATAGACCGCTGTTGTGCGCCGTCCGGCGTGCGCCCCTGCCACAGGGGGACACGACGCCCGCCCCGACGGGTACGGCAGCCTCTTGCTGAAACCTAGCTACCGCTGATGACCTGTGGCATCGGCGAAGAAAGCAGACGAAATGTCTCACCTGCTCGACTCCGTCGACGCCGCGTCGCTGCGCAGCGACGTCCCGGCCTTCCGCCCGGGTGACACCGTCAACGTCCACGTCCGCGTCATCGAGGGCAACCGCTCCCGTGTGCAGCAGTTCAAGGGCGTTGTGATCCGCCGCCAGGGCGCCGGTGTCCGCGAGACCTTCACGGTCCGCAAGGTCTCGTTCTCCGTCGGCGTCGAGCGCACCTTCCCGGTGCACACCCCGATCGTCGAGAAGATCGAGCTCGTCACCCGCGGTGACGTGCGTCGCGCCAAGCTGTACTACCTCCGTGAGCTGCGCGGCAAGGCCGCGAAGATCAAGGAGAAGCGCGACAACTGAGCCCGCACAGTGGATCCACTGGTGATCCACTGAGCACACTCGGGAGATCCACAGAGGGGCCGGATAGCATCTGACCCCGATGGACACCGAAGCTCAGCCGACGACGGAGCGCGACCGCTCCTCCCGCCCCGATCAGGGGTCCGTGGAGGGACGGTCGCGTTTCTCGTTGACGGCGTGGATCACCGAGCGGCTGCCGGGCGGCCGGATCAGCCTCACCTTGCTGATCTGCCTGGTGTTTTTGCTGTTCCTCAACGCTTTCGTGGTCCAACCGTTCCAGATTCCCAGCGGATCCATGGAAAACGGATTGAGGATCGGCGACCGCGTTCTCGTAAATAAGTTGGCGTACCGTTTCGGTGCCGAGCCGCGGCGCGGCGACGTCGTCGTGTTCGACGGCACCGATTACTTCGGGAACTCCGACTACGTCAAACGCGTCGTGGGGGTAGGCGGGGACCACGTGGTCTGCTGCGACAAGGAGGGGAGGATCCGGGTGAACGGCCGGTCGGTCGACGAGTCGACCTTCCTGTATCCAGGCGACAGCCCGTCCACGGTGGACTTCGACGTCACGGTTCCCGAGGGCACCCTGTTCGTCCTCGGCGACCACCGCGGTGCCTCCAGCGACTCCCGCGACCACCTGGGCTCACCGGGCGGCGGCATGATCCCCGTGGACCGGGTGATCGGCCGCGCCGACTGGATCGTATGGCCGTACGGACATCTGAGCCGGCTGTCCCGCCCGAGCGCCTACGCGCGCGTGCCCGCCGCGAGCGGCCAGGGGGCGAGCGGCTCACGGACGGCGGCGGGTGCCCATGGGTAACCGAGGCAAACCCCGCGGCGTTCCCTCCTCGGCCGCGGACCAGCTCCTGCCCACCGGCGCCCGGCGCGCCGCCAGCCCCGCCGGCGGCCGTACGCGTGCGGAACGGCGCAAACTCCAGCGCAAGGTCAAGCGCAAGCGCAGGCGGTCCGCCGTACGGGAGATACCGCTGCTGGTCGGCGTCGCCGTCCTGATAGCGCTGGTCCTGAAGACCTTCCTGGTGCAGGCCTTCGTCATCCCCTCGGGGTCGATGGAGCAGACGATCCGCATCGGCGACCGCGTCCTGGTGGACAAGTTCACCCCGTGGTTCGGCTCCAAGCCGCAGCGCGGGGACGTCGTCGTGTTCAAGGACCCCGGCGGCTGGCTCAACGACGAGACGACCACGACGAAGAAAGAGGACCCCGTCGTCGTCAAGCAGGTCAAGGAAGGGCTCACCTTCATCGGTCTGCTGCCGTCCGACAACGAGAAGGACCTCATCAAGCGGGTCGTCGGCGTGGGCGGTGACCGCGTGCAGTGCTGTGACACGGAAGGGCGAGTCACCGTCAACGGCGTTCCCCTGGAAGAGGGAAGTTATCTCTACCCCGGGAACAACCCGTCCGACGCCGCGTTCGACATCACCGTCCCCCAGGGGCGGCTGTGGGTGATGGGCGACCACCGCGCGAACTCCGCGGACTCCCGCTCCCACCAGAACACGGACTACGGCGGCACGGTCTCCGAGGACGAGGTGGTCGGCCGGGCCATGGTGATCGCCTGGCCGCTCGGACACTGGGTGCGCCTCAAGGAACCGCAAACTTTCTCTTCGGTGAGCGGCTCGACCGCCACGACGGCTTCCGCCGCCCAGGCGTCGCATAGGGTTGCCCAGGACGTTCCGAACGGAACGATCCGACAACTCCCGAGCCCTGCGGAACTCCCGCTCGTTATGGGAGTAGTGGGCCTGCGCCGGGCATGGGGCAGGCGGCGGCACGGAGTGAGGAGTTGGCGTGGGGGATGTGGCGGTTGGCGCACGGTCCGGGCACGAAGGCGAGGAACACCGCGGTCGTCCCGTGGACACCGCCGACCCGGCTGGGGACGGCGCCGTGACCTCCGGGAGTGACCCGGCGGCGGGCGGCGAGGGCCCGCCGGCGGACGAGCCCCCCGGGGGCGGCGGCGACGGTCCGGGCGACCGGACCCCGAAGGCGAAGAAGCCGCGCTCCTTCTGGAAGGAGCTGCCGATCCTGATCCTGATCGCGCTCGTCCTCGCGCTGATCATCAAGACCTTCCTGGTGCAGGCGTTCTCGATCCCGTCCGCGTCGATGGAGAACACCCTCAGGGTGGGCGACCGGGTTCTCGTCGACAAGCTGACCCCGTGGTTCGGCTCGGAGCCCGAGCGCGGCGAGGTCGTGGTCTTCCACGACCCGGACAACTGGCTGGCGGGCGAGGCGACGACCGAGCCGAACGCCGTGCAGACCTTCCTCAGCTGGATCGGCCTGATGCCGTCCGCGGAGGAGAAGGACCTGATCAAGCGGGTCATCGGCGTCGGCGGCGACACCGTCTCCTGCAAGGGCACGGGCCCGCTGAAGGTCAACGGCAAGGCGCTGGACGAGCCGTACGTCTACCCGGGGAACACCCCGTGCAGCCAGGACGACCAGGGCGGCCAGTTCACGGTGAAGGTCCCCGAGGGCTCCGTCTGGGTCATGGGCGACCACCGGCAGAACTCGCGGGACTCCCGCTACAACCAGTCGGACAAGAACCACGGCATGGTCCCCGTCGACCAGGTCGTCGGCCGCGCCATCGTCAAGGCCTGGCCGATCACCCGCTGGGGCACGCTGCCGGTCCCGGACACCTTCGACCAGTCCGGCCTGAACGACCAGTCCTCGGCCTCCGCGGCCCTGACGGTCGCCCCGGAGGGCCTCGCGCTCGCCGGCACGGTCCCGGTGGTCCTGTGGCGCCGCCGACGCGCGGCGGCGGACTCCGCGAACGGCTGACCTTCGCACCGCTTGCTCCGTAAACCCTTCGCCAAGGTTGTGACCATGGTCGGGGGACGAGCGGGGAAGAGCGGGGAAGAAGGGCTGACCCGGTTCGGTACCGCCGGGTAGGGTGCGGACCCATGGGCGGCGAGAGCACGACACGTACGGCCCCGCGCAGCGGCGGTGGCACCAGCAGTGGCCCGGTGGGCAGCCGGACCGGACAGCGTCTGTCCGGACTGGTCGTCGCGCTGGGCCTCGTGCTGTTCCTCGGCGGTTTCGGCTGGGCGGCGCTGGTCTACCGGCCGTACACCGTGCCCACCAGCTCCATGAGCCCGACGATCGAGGGCGGCTCGCGGGTGCTGGCCCAGAAGGTCGACGGCGACGAGGTGCGCCGCGGTGACGTCGTCGTGTTCAGCGACAAGCAGTGGGTCAGCAACGCGCTCGTGGTCAAGCGTGTGGTCGCGGTCGGCGGTGACACCGTCGCCTGCTGCACCGAGGGCAAGCTGACCGTCAACGGCAAGCAGATCGAGGAACCGTATCTGCCCGAGGGCAGCCTGGCGGAGATCCAGGACTTCCCGACCGTGAAGGTCCCCGAGGGCCGGCTCTTCCTGCTCGGCGACGAGCGGCAGGGGTCCCTGGACTCCACCGCCCACCTCACGGACGCGGCCCAGGGCACGGTGGCGCGCAGCGCGGTACGGGCCCGGGTGGACGCCGTCGTCTGGCCCTGGAAGGGCATGCTCAAAAGCCCCACGGGCTTCAAGTCCCTGGGCGCCCTGTCCCAGCCCGGCCCGCTGCGGGCGATGCTGTGGATGGTCGTCGGCGGAACCGTGCTGATCCTCGGCGGCGCCGCGTACGAACCGGTCGCCAAGCGGATCTCGGGCCGCCGCGCCCGCACCCGGCCGGAGCCGGCCGGTGCCCGCTGAGACCACGGACGTGGCCGCCGGCATGGACGGGGCCGGTCTGCGCAAGGTCGCCCGGGTCGTCCTCCTCGATCCCCGGGACCGCATCCTGCTGCTGCACGGCCATGAGCCGGACGATCCCGCCGACGACTGGTGGTTCACGCCCGGCGGCGGCGTGGAGGGCGACGAGACCCGTGAAGAGGCCGCGCTGCGGGAACTCGCCGAGGAGACCGGCATCACGGACGTCGAGCTCGGACCGGTGCTGTGGCGGCGGACGTGTTCCTTCCCGTTCGCCGGCCGCCGCTGGGACCAGGACGAGTGGTACTACCTGGCCCGTACGACGGTGACGGCGACCCGCGCCACCGCCCTGACCGAACTGGAGCGGCGCAGTGTCGCCGGAGCGCGCTGGTGGACGTGTCAGGAACTGGGCCGGACACATGAGACGGTGTATCCCACCAGACTCGCCGAGCTGTTGGGCAGGCTGCTGGACGAAGGTCCCCCGGCCGGACCCATGACCCTCGACACGGAAATCGTCTAGGGACTCACGGGACTGGCGCACAATGGGGGGATCGCACGGCTGAAGGGGAACATGCCATGAGCGCCGAGGACCTCGAGAAGTACGAGACCGAGATGGAGCTGAAGCTCTACCGGGAGTACCGCGATGTCGTCGGTCTGTTCAAATACGTGATCGAGACCGAGCGGCGGTTCTACCTGACCAACGACTACGAGATGCAGGTGCACTCGGTCCAGGGCGAAGTGTTCTTCGAGGTCTCGATGGCCGACGCCTGGGTGTGGGACATGTACCGGCCGGCGCGGTTCGTGAAGCAGGTGCGGGTGCTCACGTTCAAGGACGTGAACATCGAGGAGCTGAACAAGAGCGACCTGGAGCTGCCGGGCAGCTGATGTGTCCGGCTTGTGGGTGACGGAGTTATCCACAAGAGGTGACTCATCCACCAAGATCCACTTCGGTGGGGTGGGTGCGTGAGTGTGGGCGCCGGAGGTGGTGCCTGCATGAACGCACGAGGTGCGATGGGCAAGTACGGCGAGGACGTGGCCGCGCGACGGCTGTCCGAGGCCGGTATGACGATCGTGGAGCGCAACTGGCGCTGCGGCAGGACGGGCGAGATCGACATCGTCGCCCACGACGGGGACGTCCTCGTCGTGTGCGAGGTGAAGACCCGCAAGGGCGGCTCCTACGAGCACCCGATGGCCGCGGTGACCCCGCGGAAGGCGCGGCGGCTGAGGGACCTCGCGGAGCGCTGGATCCAGACCCATGGCGGCGCACCGCCCGGCGGCGTCCGCATCGATCTGGTCGGAGTCCTGCTCCCGGACCGCGGAGCCCCCGTCGTCGAGCATGTGCGGGGGGTGGCCTGAGATGGGGTTCGCGCGCACCTGCTCGGTGGCCCTGGTGGGCGTCGAGGGAGTCGTCGTCGAGGTCCAGGCGGACCTGGAGCCCGGGGTGGCGGCGTTCACGCTCGTGGGCCTGCCGGACAAGAGCCTGTCCGAGAGCAGGGACCGGGTGCGGGCGGCGGTGGTGAACTCGGGCGGCGAGTGGCCGCAGAAGAAACTCACCGTCGGACTCAGCCCGGCGTCGGTGCCGAAAGCCGGCAGCGGCTTCGACCTGGCCGTCGCCTGCGCGGTGCTGGGCGCGTCGGAACGGATCGACCCCCGGGTCCTCGCCGACATCGTGATGATCGGGGAGCTGGGGCTGGACGGACGGGTGCGCCCGGTCCGGGGCATCCTGCCCGCCGTGCTGGCCGCGGCCGGAGCGGGCTACGAACAGGTCGTCGTCCCCGAATGCGCGGCGGCCGAGGCCTCGCTGGTGCCGGGCGTCTCCGTGCTCGGGGTGCGCAGCCTGCGCCAGCTGATCGCGGTCCTCGCGGACGAACCCGTGCCCGAGGAGGACCCGGACGACGTCGGCCGCCCGGATCCGCTCCTCGCCGGCCTGCGCATGCCCGGCACGGGCGCGGCCACGGGGATGCGCGGCGTCGGCGCCGCACAGCAGGACCAGGGGCACGATCTCGCCGACGTCGTGGGGCAGCGCTCGGCGCGGACGGCTCTGGAGGTCGCCGCGGCCGGCGGTCACCACCTCTTCCTGGAGGGGCCGCCGGGTGCGGGCAAGACCATGCTCGCGGAACGGCTGCCGGCCGTCCTTCCCGCGCTGACCAAGGAGGAGTCCCTGGAGGTCACGGCGGTCCACTCGATCGCCGGGCTGCTGCCACCGGGCAAACCGCTGATCGACGTCGCCCCCTACTGCGCCCCGCACCACTCGGCCACCATGCAGTCGCTGGTCGGCGGCGGGCCGGGGATCGCCCGTCCCGGTGCCGTCTCACTGGCCCATCGGGGCGTGCTCTTCCTGGACGAGGCCCCGGAATTCAGCACCCGGACCCTCGATGCCCTGCGTCAGCCCCTGGAGGCGGGCCATGTCGTGGTCGCCCGCAGCGCGGGCGTGGTGCGCTTCCCGGCGCGCTTCCTGATGGTGCTCGCGGCCAACCCCTGCCCCTGCGGCCGTTTCTCGCAGCGGGACACCCTGTGCGAGTGCCCGCCGTCGGCGATCCGCCGCTACCAGGCCCGGCTCTCCGGACCGCTGCTCGACCGGGTCGACCTGCGGGTCGAGGTGGACGCCGTGGGCCGGGCCGAGCTCGCTCACCGCGGACCCGGAGGCGAGTCCACGGCGACCGTCGCCGACCGGGTCGCGGCCGCGCGGGAGCGTGCGGCGGCACGGCTCGCGGGCACCCCCTGGCGGACCAACGGCGAAGTGCCCGGGCGGGAACTGCGCAGCAGCTGGCACGCGAGGTCCGGCGCGATGGACGAGGCCGAGCGGAGCCTGGAGCGGGGCGTGCTCACCGCGCGCGGGCTCGACCGCGTCCTGCGGGTCGCCTGGACCGTCGCCGACCTCGTCGGCCACGACCGGCCCGACGCCACGGACGTCGCCCTGGCCCTGCAGCTGCGCACCGGGGTGCCGCGCGGCGTGCCGATGGCGCTCGGGGCCCTGACGTGAACAGCGTCGGCGAGCCGGACCCCGGCCGGCTCGCCCGGGTCCTCCTCACCCGGGTGCTCGAGCCCGGGGACGAGGCCGGTGGGCGGTGGGTGCGGGAGCTGGGGAGTCGGGAGGTGGTGCGGCGGTTGCGGGGCGACGGGGAGCCGTTGCCCGGGGTGAGTCCGCGGCGGTGGGAAGGACTCAGGGCGCGGGCCATGGCGGCCGGGCCGGAGCGGGATCTGGAGGTGGCCGAGGCCGCCGGGGTGCGGTTTCTGTGCCCGGGCGACGTGGAGTGGCCCGGCACCCTGGACGACCTCGGGGACGCGCGGCCGCTCGGGCTGTGGGTGCGCGGCCGGCCCAGCCTGCGGATGTGGGGGCTCCGGTCCGTCGCCGTCGTGGGCGCCCGCGCCTGCACCGAGTACGGCGCCCACATGGCCACCACCATCGCCGCCGGCCTCGCCGAGCGCGGCTGGGTGGTCGTCTCCGGCGGGGCCTACGGCGTGGACGGCGCCGCACACCGGGGCGCCCTCGGCGCCGGCGGCGCCACCGTCGCCGTGCTGGCCTGCGGGGTCGACCGGCCCTACCCGCGCGGACACACCGAGCTGATCAACCGGATCGCCGAGCAGGGTCTGGTCGTGGGGGAGCTGCCGCCCGGGGACCATCCGACGCCGAGCCGATTCGTCCTGCGCAACAGGGTGATCGCCGCGCTCACCCGGGGCACGGTGGTCGTGGAGGCCGCCCACCGCAGCGGCTCCCTGGTCACCGCGCGGGCGGCCCAGCGGCTCGGCCGGCACACCATGGGCGTCCCCGGCCCGGCCACCAGCGGACTGTCCGCCGGGGTGCACGCGCTGCTGCGCGGCGAGGCCGAACTGGTCACCGACGCCGCGGAAGTCGTCGAACTCGTAGGCGACATGGGCGAGCTCGCCCCGGACCGGCGCGGCCCGGTGCTGCCCCGTGACCTGCTCGAACCGGGCGCCCGCCGCGTCCTGGACGCCCTCCCGGCCCGCCGCCCCGCCCGCGCCGAGGAGGTCGCCCGCGGCGCCGGGACCACGCCCGACGACGCGATCGCGAGGCTGTACGAACTCAGAGCACTTGGTTACGTCGAACGACACGGCGACGGCTGGAAGTTGACACGCCAGGCGATCGTGTCCGTTCGAGGGGGTCCGCAGCCGTGCTGACCGAGCGTGTTCGGCCGTCCGAGGGAACGCCGAAGACCTTGGGATTTCCCGTAGTTGACGCCCCGCCGCGGTCACCCGGAGCGACCACCGCGACCCGGTGGGGCGGTCAGCGGAACGTATCTGCGTACAAGTACGGACACGCCCTTCGCGCACCGCGACACCTCAGTCACGCTACGCTCACGAGGATTCCGGTACAGAACGGCAGCAGAGCGACTTCAGACCAGCAGGACACCCAGGTACTCCCGACTCCACGTACTTCACGGCAGAACGGCACAAGGCGACGAATGCCCCAGCACACCTCCGGGTCCGACCGGGCGGCGGTCCCCCCAGCCGCTCGCGACGGTGGCAGCGTGCGGCCGCCCGCTCCCTCGACGCTCGACGAGCTGTGGCGGTCGTACAAGGCGACGGGGGACGAGCGGCTGCGGGAGCAGCTGATCCTGCACTACTCGCCGCTGGTCAAGTACGTGGCCGGCCGGGTGAGCGTCGGTCTGCCGCCCAACGTGGAACAGGCCGACTTCGTCTCCTCGGGGATCTTCGGGCTGATCGACGCGATCGAGAAGTTCGACCTCGACCGGGAGATCAAGTTCGAGACGTACGCGATCACCCGTATCCGGGGCGCCATGATCGACGAGCTGCGGGCACTGGACTGGATCCCGCGGTCCGTACGGCAGAAGGCACGCAACGTGGAGCGGGCGTACGCGACGCTGGAGGCGCGGCTGCGGCGGACCCCCTCGGAGTGCGAGGTGGCCGCCGAGATGGGCATCGGCGTCGAAGAGCTCCACGCGGTGTTCAGCCAGCTGTCCCTGGCCAACGTGGTCGCCCTGGAGGAACTGCTGCACGTCGGCGACGAGGGCGGCGACGGGCTCAGCTTCATGGACACCCTGGAGGACACCGCCGCGGACAACCCCGTGGAGGTGGCCGAGGACCGGGAACTGCGGCGGTTTCTGGCCAGGGCGATCAACACCCTGCCCGACCGGGAGAAGACCGTCGTCACGCTCTACTACTACGAGGGGCTGACCCTCGCCGAGATCGGGAACGTCCTGGGTGTGACCGAGAGCCGGGTCAGCCAGATCCACACCAAGTCGGTGCTGCAGCTGCGCGCGAAGCTCGCGAGCTTCGGTCGCTGACCGGGTCTGACGGGTTTTGCGGGGTGGAGCGGGCGCAGTCACTCCCGTCCGGGGTGCCGCGTCCGTAAAGTGGTCGACGTGCCAAGGATTCGAGCGGCCTCCGTGGCCGAGCACCGGTCGATGCAGCGTGCCGCCCTGCTGGACGCGGCACGCTCCCTGCTGTCCGAGGGCGGGACGGAGGCGCTGACCTTCCCCGCGCTCGCCGAGCGGACGGGGCTCGCGCGCTCGTCCGTCTACGAGTACTTCCGGTCGAGGGCGGCCGTGGTCGAGGAGCTGTGCGAGGTCGACTTCCCCGTGTGGGCGGCGGAGGTCGAGGCGGCGATGGCCGCGGTGGAGGGGCCCCGGGCCAAGGTCGAGGCGTATGTGCGGCGGCAGCTGGCGCTGGTGGGGGACCGGCGGCATCGGGCCGTGGTGGCGATCTCGGCGAGCGAGCTGGAGGCGGGGGCCCGGGAGAAGATCCGGGCCGCGCACGGGGGGCTGGTCGCGATGATCGTGGAGGCGCTGGGGGAGATGGGGCATGCGGAGCCTCGACTGGCGGCGATGCTGGTGCAGGGGGTGGTGGACTCGGCTGTGCGGAGGATCGAGTTGGGGGCGGCGGAGGATCCTGCGGTGATTACGGATGCCGCCGTTGGGATGGTGCTGCGGGGGGTTCAAGGCTGAGGTCGGCCTGGGCTGGGCGGGGGTGGGTTTCCGCTTGCCCGCGCTTGCGGGGTGCGGCCTGCGCCCACCCGTGCCGCCCCAGCGGCACGATTGCCCGCAGGCTGGGGAGCTGCGCGATTGCCCGCAGGCTAGGGGGTCAGGGGGAGCAGTCTTGATGGGCCTCGCCGTAGGAGCCAGGTGGGCAGCAGGTCCAACGGGTTCAGGTACGTCCTGCCTCTCCTCAGGCCCCAGTGCAGGCACGTTGTCGGGCAGTGGGACGTCGTGGGTTCCAGTTCGGCGATCACCTCGCCCGGGGTTACTTCGGTGCCCTTCTTCACCAGGGGGCGTACCGGTTCGTAGGTCGTTCTGAGGTCCGTGCCGGTCAGTTCCACGGACAGCACACCCCTCCCCGCCACCCTCCCCGCGTACGACACCCGGCCCGCCGCCACCGCTCGTACCGGTGTGCCGGGGGCGGCCGCCAGGTCGACTCCGCGATGGCCGCGGGTGTACACCGTCGGCGGGGGTTCCCAGCCGCGGAGCACCGGTGGGCGGGTGCCCACCGGCCAGGTCCGGGCGATCGCCGGGACCGGTGGAGGAAGAGGTGGGGGCGGGGGATCCGCCCAGGCCACCGTCGCCGTCGGGGTGAGCAGCGGCAGGAGCAGCAGGCAGGTGCGGCGCAGCGCGTTCATGCGAGAACGGTCCCGCGAGCGCGCCGATCACGGCCCGCGCCTGTGGACAACCCGCCGGTTGTGGAGAGCGGCGTCACCCGGGACCTCGTCGGTCCCGTACACTTCTTCTGGCGATCCGGGTCACCGGGTCGACTTCGCACGCCCCGACACCAGACCCTCGCGGGTCGGAGTCAGCGCCCCTCGGTCCTTCGCGGCTCGGCGCATCGCGGGCGTCAGGCGCGGGAGCCGTCCGGCCCCTGCGGCACAACCGAGAAACCCAAGGAGAACGGCCATGGCCGTCGTCACGATGCGGGAGCTGCTGGAGAGCGGCGTCCACTTCGGTCACCAGACCCGTCGCTGGAACCCGAAGATGAAGCGCTTCATCTTCACCGAGCGCAACGGCATCTACATCATCGACCTGCTCCAGTCGCTGTCGTACATCGACCGCGCCTACGAGTTCGTCAAGGAGACCGTCGCCCACGGCGGCACGGTCATGTTCGTCGGCACGAAGAAGCAGGCGCAGGAGGCCATCGCCGAGCAGGCCACCCGCGTCGGCATGCCCTACGTCAACCAGCGCTGGCTGGGCGGCATGCTCACCAACTTCTCGACCGTCTACAAGCGTCTGCAGCGCCTCAAGGAGCTCGAGCAGATCGACTTCGAGGACGTCGCCGCGTCCGGTCTGACCAAGAAGGAGCTTCTCGTGCTCTCGCGCGAGAAGGCCAAGCTGGAGAAGACCCTCGGTGGTATCCGTGAGATGTCCAAGGTTCCCAGCGCCGTCTGGATCGTGGACACCAAGAAGGAGCACATCGCGGTCGGCGAGGCCCGGAAGCTGAACATCCCGGTCGTCGCCATCCTCGACACGAACTGCGACCCCGACGAGGTCGACTACAAGATCCCGGGCAACGACGACGCGATCCGCTCCGTCACCCTGCTCACCCGCGTGATCGCCGACGCCGTCGCCGAGGGCCTCATCGCCCGCTCCGGCGTCGCCACCGGCGACAAGGGCGAGAAGGCCGCGGGCGAGCCGCTCGCCGAGTGGGAGCGCGACCTGCTCGAGGGCGAGAAGAAGGCCGACGAGGCTCCGGCCGCTGAGGCCCCGGCTGCCGAGGCGCCCGCCGCTGAGGCCCCCGCCGCTGAGGCCGCGGAGGCCCCCGCCGCCGAGGCCCCGGCCGCGGACGCCGAGCAGGCCTGACCGTCCAGCGTCACGGTTGACGGCGGGGGCGCCGACATGAAGTCCGCCCCCGCCGTTCACCCGTAGGTCGGCACAGAGTCGGAGAGCTACCGCCAACTGGAGCTCCCAGACCGTGCAGATCTTCGATCTTCCAGACTTCGAGAAAGATTCACAGACTCATGGCGAACTACACCGCCGCCGACGTCAAGAAGCTCCGCGAGCTCACCGGCGCCGGCATGATGGACTGCAAGAAGGCCCTGGACGAGGCCGAGGGCAACGTCGAGAAGGCCGTCGAGGCGCTCCGTATCAAGGGCCAGAAGGGCGTCGCCAAGCGCGAGGGCCGCTCCGCGGAGAACGGCGCCGTGGTCTCCCTCATCGCCGACGACAACTCCTCCGGCGTCATCGTCGAGCTGAAGTGCGAGACGGACTTCGTCGCCAAGGGCGAGAAGTTCCAGGCCGTCGCCAACCAGATCGCCGCGCACGTCGCCGCGACCTCCCCGGCCGACCTCGACGCCCTGCTCGCCTCCGAGATCGAGGCCGGCAAGACCGTCCAGGCGTTCGTGGACGAGGCCAACGCCAACCTCGGCGAGAAGATCGTCCTGGACCGCTTCGCGCAGTTCTCCGACGGCTTCGTGCTCGCGTACATGCACCGCACCATGCCCGACCTGCCCCCGCAGATCGGTGTCCTCGTCGAACTGGACAAGCCGAACGCCGAGGTTGCCAAGGGCGTCGCCCAGCACATCGCCGCCTTCGCGCCGAAGTACCTCGCCAAGGAGGACGTGCCGGCCGACGTCGTCGAGTCCGAGCGCCGTATCGCCGAGGAGACCACCCGCGCCGAGGGCAAGCCCGAGGCCGCGATCGCCAAGATCGTCGAGGGGCGCCTGGGCGGCTTCTTCAAGGACGCGACGCTGCTCGGTCAGCCGTACGCGCTCGACAACAAGAAGTCCGTCCAGAAGGTCCTGGACGAGGCCGGTGTCACCCTGAAGCGCTTCTCGCGCATCAAGGTCGGCATCTGAGTCCGTACCGCGACGGACGCCCGGCCCCTATAGGGTCGTAAGCAGTCGTCCCGATACGCCGTCACGCGTGCGTGACGGACGACAGCAGATCTGACGAGGAGGCCATTGCCGAGCATGGGTTGCGAACGACACCCCACCGGCAATGGCCTTCTTCGTATGTGCACCACGTGAAAGAGGCGGGATCCCCGATGACCACCAAGCCCCAGAAGAGCGACGACGGCAAAGTACACGGCCGGTTCATGCTGAAGCTGTCCGGCGAGGCATTCTCCGGTGGCGGGGGCCTGGGCGTGGACCCCGACGTGGTGCACAAGATCGCCCGGGAGATCGCGGCCGTCGTACGGGACGGCGCGCAGATCGCGGTCGTCATCGGCGGCGGCAACTTCTTCCGCGGCGCCGAACTCCAGGTGCGCGGCATGGACCGGGCCCGCTCCGACTACATGGGCATGCTCGGCACCGTCATGAACTGCCTCGCCCTCCAGGACTTCCTGGAGAAGGAGGGCATCGACAGCCGGGTGCAGACCGCCATCACCATGGGGCAGGTCGCCGAGCCGTACATCCCGCTGCGCGCCGTGCGCCACCTGGAGAAGGGCCGCGTGGTGATCTTCGGCGCCGGTATGGGAATGCCGTACTTCTCCACCGACACCACCGCCGCCCAGCGCGCCCTGGAGATCGACGCCGAGGCGCTGCTCATGGGCAAGAACGGGGTGGACGGCGTCTACGACTCCGACCCCAAGACCAACCCCGAGGCCGTCAAGTTCGACGCCCTCGGCTACGGCGAGGTCATCACCCGCGACCTCAAGGTCGCCGACGCCACCGCCATCACGCTGTGCCGCGACAACAAGCTCCCGATCCTCGTCTTCGAGCTTCTGGCGGAGGGCAATATCGCCCGCGCCGTCAAGGGTGAGAAGATCGGCACACTTGTGGGTGAGCAGAGCGGCCGGGGCTGACCGGGACATCCCTCCGGTTCGTACGACAACAGCTGACCGGGGGACGGACCCTGGTCCGAGGATGGACAATGTCCTGCCGGTCGGGAACCGTGCAGGAAGAAGACGCGACGCAGCCGGCCGCCGCCACCGACAGTGAACCGCAGCCGGGCCTTACTCAAGACACGCAGGAGCAAGTGGTGATCGAAGAGACCCTCCTCGAGGCCGAGGAGAAGATGGAGAAGGCCGTCGTGGTCGCCAAGGAGGACTTCGCCGCGATCCGCACCGGCCGTGCGCACCCGGCGATGTTCAACAAGATCGTGGCCGACTACTACGGCGCGCCGACGCCGATCAACCAGCTGGCTTCGTTCTCCGTGCCGGAGCCGCGCATGGCGGTCGTGACCCCGTTCGACAAGACGGCGCTGCGCAACATCGAGCAGGCCATCCGTGACTCCGACCTCGGCGTCAACCCCAGCAACGACGGCAACATCATCCGCGTGGTGTTCCCCGAGCTCACCGAGGAGCGCCGCCGGGAGTACATCAAGGTCGCCAAGGGCAAGGCCGAGGACTCCAAGGTGTCCATCCGTTCCGTGCGCCGCAAGGCCAAGGACGCGATCGACAAGCTCGTCAAGGACGGCGAGGTCGGCGAGGACGAGGGCCGCCGTGCGGAGAAGGAGCTCGACGACACCACCGCGAAGTACGTCGCCCAGGTGGACGAGCTCCTCAAGCACAAGGAAGCGGAGCTGCTCGAGGTCTGATGAACGACTCTTCCTGGGGCTCTCCGCCACCAGCCGGTACACAGGCCGGGTACTGGGGGCCCACCGACCAGGGGGCCTACCCGGGGCCTGTCCAGGGGGCAGCCCCGGCGGGTCCCGCGTACGATGCGCCTCAGGCGCAGCAGACTCGCCCCATGCCCATCGTCCCCGACGTACCCGCGCACGGCGGAAACCAGGATGACGACCCGGGGGCCGCTCGGCTGGGCGGCCCCTCGTCCCGCGACGAGGCGTACCGTCCCATGGCGCCCGACCAGGCGCCCTTCGGTGCGGAGACGTTCCGCCACGAGACCCCGTCGGCACAGCCCCATGCGGCGGTGCCGCAGAATCCGGAGCCCATGCCCGCCGCCCCGCCGCCCGCGCCCGCACCGCAGAAGAAGAGCGCGGGCCGAGACCTGGGCGCGGCCATAGGGGTCGCCGTCGGCCTCGGCACGGTGATCGTCGCGTCGCTGTTCATCGTCAAGGCCGTGTTCGTCGGCGTGATAGCCGTCGCCGTCGTCGTGGGTCTGTGGGAGCTGACCAGCAGGCTGCAGGAGCGCAAGCAGATCAAGGCGCCGCTCGTACCGCTCGCGCTCGGCGGCGCCGCGATGGTCGTCGCCGGGTACGTCCGGGGTCCCGAGGGCGCCTGGGTTGCCATGGCCCTGACCGCACTCGCGGTTCTGGTCTGGCGGATGACGGAACCGCCCGAGGGCTACCTCAAGGACGTCACGGCCGGCGTCTTCGCGGCCTTCTACGTCCCCTTCCTGGCCACCTTCGTCGCCCTGATGCTCACCGCGGAGGACGGGGCGCAGCGCGTCCTGATGTTCTTTCTCCTCACCGTCGTCAGCGACACCGGTGCGTACGCCGTCGGCTGGCGCTTCGGCAGGCACAAGCTCGCCCCGCGCATCAGCCCCGGCAAGACCCGGGAGGGGCTGCTGGGCGCGGTGTCGTTCGCGATGGTCGTGGGCGCGCTGTGCATGCAGTTCCTGATCGACGGCGGCAGCTGGTGGCAGGGGCTGCTGCTGGGCCTCGCGGTCGCTGCCAGCGCCACGCTCGGTGACCTCGGCGAGTCCATGATCAAGCGGGACCTGGGCATCAAGGACATGGGCACGCTGCTGCCGGGCCACGGCGGCATCATGGACCGTCTGGACTCGCTGCTGCCGACGGCTCCCGTCGTCTGGCTGCTGCTCGTGCTGTTCGTGGGCTCCGGCTGATCAGCGGTTACTTCCGCGCTGCTCGCGGGCCCTCGTCCTGACCGACCAGGACGGGGGCCCGCCGCCTTTACCCGAAGGCCGGCCGAGTGGGACGATTTCCCCTGGAAGTCCCTAAAGATTCCTCCTGCCCGGAGTTGTCACGAAAGGGGATGGGTGTCATGTCCGGCTTCCGCGAATCGATCGACGTCGACCGTACCCCCGAGGATGTGTGGGCGTACCTCATCGACCCGTCCCACCTGCCCGAGTGGCAGGCGAGCGCGGTATCGGCCGAGCCGCTCGACCCCGGTCCTGTGCACGTCGGCTCCCGGCTGCGCATCACCCGGCACGTGGGCCGTCGGGAGATCCCGATGACCATGGAGTACACCGAGTACGACCCCCCGCACGCCTGGGGTCTGCAGGGCGTCGACGGCCCCGTCCGCGGCCATGTCCACGGCGAGATCGACCCTCTCGACGACGGCCGCCGCTCCCGCGTCACCATGGAACTCGACTTCGAGGGCAAGGGCATCGGCAAGGTCCTCCTCCCCTTGATCGTCCGCCCCCAGGTCCGCAAGGAGCTGCCGCTCAACGAACGACTGCTGAAGGACCGACTGGAGCACGGGGCGGCGTAGGGCCGTCCCTGGCGGCTAACGAACGAGAAGAGTGACGACGACAGGCACGGTGCCGGTCAGGACGGCCAGCAACATGGAGGCCAGCGTCTGGCTGTTCACCATGCCGACGGGGCCGCTGCTGACGTCCTTGAAGAGCGCGTGCACCCGTTGAACGTCGTCGTCGAGTTCTTGTGCGCGAACGGGAGGGCGCTGCGGCATGGCGTGGTTGAGTCGGCGGAGTGTCGCCATGCGCCGCTCCGTGACCGCCAGTGAAAGGCGCCAGTGGGAATACAGGACGAGGAGGACCAGCGCGGACATCAGGGTCACCGCAAAGGTCCACTTGACCACCCACAGCAATTCGTTGTCGGGTGCGTGGTGGGAAAGGTATATGACCGGTGCGAACGACACGGTCAGCCCGATTGCGGACCAGGCGGTCACCAGCCGGTACCAGCGGGCCAGATTCTCCATTCCGGGTGTGCTGGCCGGGGCGACCCACCACAGTGACAAACAGCCGGTGGCCGTGATGACCCGGGAGAGTTTCGCCGCCCGCAGAATCCAGTAGAGACAGTTCGCCCCCGCGGCTCCGGTCATGGCCACGGCTGCGAAGGCCGCGGCCATGAGGAGCTTCTGGTCGGTGAGCAGTTGCACCTTGGACAGCGCGTACACGGCCGTCACGGACACCGCCGCGCCCCCCGCCATGTACCGTAATTGACGTGGGGACGCTGTTCCGCGGTCAATCCATTCATGGAACCGGCGTCGCCCTCGTGCCGTCAGCATTTCGTCCACGCTGTGAATGCTGTAGTGCAGTACGCGGCAGCCTGACCACTGGCAGAGGACGACGACGAGATTCACCGTCGAGTAGTAGATGAGCCAGGGGAAGAAGTCGCCCTGGAAAAGGACAGCGGGATTCCGTAGCTGTGACCCGGCGACGACGGCGGGCGGTGCGTAGCTGACGGAGATGAACAGGACCCCCGCTTTTCGGTTCCAGACACTGCGTGAGCCGGCGGCGCGGATGCCGAACAGCCGGAGAACCATGATCCGGGAGATGTCCGTGGCAAGCCGTTCGCGCAGCTGTGGGGTCGCCGTGGTCGACATGATCGGTAACCTCCGTGCGGGCGGGCCACGCAGCGATTGCAGCGCATCCCGTCCACTCGCGTAAAGACCACCGCGGCCCTGCGGTAGCGGCCCGGCCCGCGGCCCGGGGGCACCCGGTTCGATCTGCGACACTGGTGAGGCCATGCCTAAGCCCGGAGAACTTACTTTTGTCGCGCCGCGCGGAGCCAAGAAGCCGCCGCGGCATCTTGCCGATCTTTCGCCTGCGGAGCGGAAGGACGCGGTCGCGGAGATCGGTGAGAAGCCGTTCCGTGCCAAGCAGCTCTCGCAGCACTACTTCGCGCGGTACGCGCACGACCCGGCGGAGTGGACCGACATCCCCGCCGGGGCGCGGGAGAAGCTGCGGGAGGCGCTGCTTCCCGAGCTGATGACCGTCGTACGGCATCTGTCGACCGACGAGGGCACCACCCGCAAGACGCTGTGGCGGCTGTTCGACGGGACGCTCGTCGAGTCGGTGCTGATGCGGTACCCGGACCGGGTGACGATGTGCATCAGCTCGCAGGCGGGGTGCGGGATGAACTGCCCGTTCTGCGCGACGGGGCAGGCGGGGCTCGACCGGAATCTGTCCACCGCCGAGATCGTGCACCAGATCGTGGACGGGATGCGGGCGCTCAGGGACGGAGAGGTTCCCGGAGGGCCGGCGCGGCTGTCCAACATCGTCTTCATGGGGATGGGGGAGCCGCTCGCCAACTACAAGCGGGTGGTCACCGCTGTTCGGGCGCTCACGGATCCCGCTCCGGACGGGCTGGGGCTCTCGCAGCGTGGGATCACCGTCTCGACCGTCGGGCTCGTCCCCGCCATCCACCGGTTCGCCGACGAGGGCTTCAAGTGCCGGCTCGCGATCTCCCTGCACGCGCCGGACGACGAACTGCGCGACACACTCGTCCCCGTGAACACGCGGTGGAAGGTGCGGGAGGTGCTCGACGCCGGGTTCGAGTACGTCGAGAAGAGCGGACGGCGGCTGTCGATCGAGTACGCGCTGATTCGTGACATCAACGACCAGGCCTGGCGTGGGGACCGGCTCGGGCGGCTGCTGCGGGGCAAGCCCGTGCACGTCAACCTCATCCCGCTGAACCCGACCCCCGGCTCGAAGTGGACCGCCTCCCGGCCCGAGGACGAGAAGGCGTTCGTCGAGGCCATCGCGGCGCACGGGGTGCCCGTCACCATCCGGGACACCCGTGGCCAGGAGATCGACGGAGCGTGTGGTCAGCTCGCGGCCACCGAGCGGTAAAATCTGGCCACGTCACATCTTCATATTCCGACAGGGGAGCGCCACAGCGCTGAGAGTGCGGCAATCGGGCCGCAGACCCTCTGAACCTCGCCCAGGTCATTCTGGGTAGGAAGTTCGGTCATCGCTCAAGCTGTTGTGCCCTGCCCGGGCGTCCCCGGGCGGGGCCGCGTTCTTCCTGGCCAACCCCAGGAGGACATCCAGTGCACATCAAGACCCTCGTGGCGGCGACGGTCGGCCTCGGCCTCGTCACGCTGTCCGCATGCGGTGCGGAGTCGTCCGGCGACTCGGCGTCCGACGGCGGCTCCAAGACCGTCACCCTCGTCAGCCACGACTCGTGGGCCGCCTCCAAGAGCGTGCTCGCCGACTTCGAGAAGCAGTCCGGGTACAAGGTCAAGGTCCTCACGACCGGCGACGCGGGCCAGGCCGTCAACAAGGCCGTCCTGACCAAGGACAACCCACAGGGCGACGTCTTCTTCGGCGTCGACAACACCCTGCTGTCGCGTGCGCTCGACAACGGCCTGTTCCAGTCGTACGAGGCCAAGGGCCTCGACCAGGTCGGCAGCGCGTACCAACTGGACTCCGGCAAGCACCGGGTCACGCCCATCGACTACGGCGACATCTGCGTCAACTACGACAAGGAGTACTTCGCCGACCACAAGCTGGCCCCGCCGACGTCGTACGACGATCTGGTCAAGCCCGCCTACAAGAACCTCCTCGTCACCGAGAACGCCTCCACCTCCTCGCCCGGGCTGGGCTTCCTGCTCGGCACTGCCGCCCAGTACGGCGATGACGGTTGGGAGGGTTACTGGAAGGAGCTCAAGGCCAACGGCGTGAAGGTCGTCGACGGCTGGGAGCAGGCCTACAACGAGGAGTTCTCCGGCTCCGCCGGCGGCAAGAAGGCCGGAGCGGACCGGCCGCTGGTCGTGTCGTACGCCTCCTCCCCGCCCGCCGAGGTGATCTACGGCGATCCCAAGCCCAGCACCGCCCCGACCGGGGTCGCGACCGGGACCTGCTTCCGGCAGATCGAGTTCGCCGGGCTGCTGAGCAACGCCAGGAACAGCGCGGGCGGCAAGGCGCTCATCGACTTCCTGATCTCGAAGGAGTTCCAGGAGGACATGCCGCTCAACATGTTCGTCTACCCGGTGGTCGAGGGCGCGAGCGTGCCCGCGGAGTTCACGGAGTACGGGCCCGCCGCCAAGGACCCCCACACCATGGACCCGGCGAAGATCGCCGAGAACCGCGACCAGTGGGTCAAGTCGTGGACCTCGCTCGTACTGAAGTGACCAAGGCGGCCGGAAGGCCTTCCGGGAGCGCGGCGCGGCTCGGGCTGATGGCCCTGCCCGTCGCGTTCTTCGGCCTCTTCTTCGCCTACCCCGTCGCCGCGATCGTCGCCCGTGGGCTGAAGGTCGACGGGGTGTGGCGGTTCGGGCGGCTGGCCGACGTACTGGGCCAGTCCGACATCCGGCATGTCCTGTGGTTCACCACCTGGCAGGCGTTCGCCTCCACCGCGCTCACCCTGCTGGTGGCGCTGCCGGGCGCGTACGTCTTCGCGCGGCTGGACTTCCCGGGCAGGCAGGTGCTGCGGGCCGTGGTGACGGTGCCGTTCGTGCTGCCGACGGTGGTCGTCGGCAGCGCGTTCCTCGCGCTCGTCGGGCGCGGCGGTCTGCTGGACGAGCTGTGGGGCGTACGGCTGGACACGACCGTGTGGGCGATCCTGCTCGCGCACGTCTTCTTCAACTACGCCGTCGTCGTACGGACCGTCGGCGGGCTGTGGGCGCAACTCGACCCCCGGCAGGAGGAGGCGGCGCGGATGCTGGGCGCGTCCCGGCTGAGGGCCTGGCGCACGGTGACCCTGCCCGCGCTCGGGCCGTCCGTGGCCGCCGCCGCGCTGATGGTCTTCCTCTTCACCTTCACCTCCTTCGGTGTGGTGCAGATCCTCGGCGGGCCCACCTTCTCCACCCTCGAGGTGGAGATCTACCGGCAGACCTCGGAGATCTTCGACCTGTCCACGGCCGCCGTCCTGACGATCGTGCAGTTCGTGGCGGTGGGCGCGATCCTCGCCGTACACGCCTGGACGGTACGGCGGCGGGAGACCGCGCTGCGGCTGGTGGACGCGGACCTCACCGCCCGGCGGCCGCGCGGGGCCGGGCAGTGGGCGCTGCTGGGCGGGGTGCTCGCGAGCATCGCGCTGCTGCTGGTGCTGCCGCTGGCCGTACTGGTGCAGCGGTCCTTCGACGCCCCGGACTTCGCCTACTACCGGGCGCTGACCAGTGAGGACGGCAATGTCTTCCTGGTGCCGCCGATCGAGGCGATCGGCAACTCGCTGGAGTACGCCGTCGCCGCGACCGCCATCGCGGTGGTGATCGGCGGGCTGGCCGCCGCGGCGCTCACCCGTCGCGACGCCGGCCGGCTGGTGCGGGGCTTCGACGCGCTGCTGATGCTGCCGCTGGGCGTGTCGGCGGTGACGGTCGGCTTCGGGTTCCTGATCACGCTGGACGAGCCTCCGCTGGATCTGCGCGCCAGCTGGATCCTCGTTCCGCTCGCCCAGGCGCTGGTCGGGGTGCCCTTCGTCGTACGGACCATGCTGCCCGTGCTGCGGGCGGTGGACCAGCGGCTGCGGGAGGCGGCGGCGGTGCTGGGGGCGTCGCCCTGGCGGGTGTGGCGGGAGGTGGACCTGCCGATGGTGCGGCGGGCGCTGCTGGTCGCGTCCGGGTTCGCCTTCGCGGTGTCACTGGGGGAGTTCGGGGCGACCGTGTTCATCGCGCGGCCCGACAATCCGACGCTGCCGGTGGCGGTGGCGCGGCTGCTGGGGCGGGCCGGTGAGCTCAACTACGGGCAGGCGATGGCCCTGTCGACGATTCTGATGCTGGTGTGCGCGGTGGCCCTGCTGGTGCTGGAGCGGCTGCGCACCGACCGGACGGGGGAGTTCTGATGCTGCTGGGCCTTGAGGGCGCCACCGTGCGGTTCGGCGGGCGGGCGGTGCTCGACGCCGTGGACCTGGAGGTCCGCGAGCAGGAGATCGTGTGTGTGCTCGGGCCGAGCGGCAGCGGCAAGTCGACACTGCTGCGGGTGGTCGCAGGGCTCCAGCCGCTCGACTCCGGGCGGGTGCTGCTCGACGGGCGCGACCAGGCTGGGGTGCCCGCGCACCGGCGGGAGTTGGGGCTGATGTTCCAGGACCATCAGCTGTTCCCGCAGCGGGACGTCGGCGGGAACGTGGCCTTCGGGCTGCGCATGCACGGCGCGTCCAGGAAGGAACAGGCGGAGCGGGTACGGGAGTTGCTCGACCTCGTCGGTCTCCCGGGCGCCGCCCGCCGGGCCGTCGCCGCGCTCTCCGGTGGCGAGCAGCAGCGCGTCGCGCTCGCCCGGGCCCTTGCTCCCCGCCCCCGACTGCTGATGCTCGACGAGCCGCTCGGTCAGCTGGACCGCTCGCTGCGAGAGCGGCTGGTGGTCGAACTGCGGGAGCTGTTCGGGCGGTTGGGGACGACTGTCCTCGCGGTCACCCACGACCAGGGCGAGGCGTTCGCGCTCGCCGACCGGGTCGTGGTGATGCGGGACGGGCGGATCGCCCAGTCCGGTACGCCTCTTGAGGTGTGGCAGCGACCGGGGGACGCGTTCGTCGCGCGGTTCCTCGGCTTCGAGAACGTGGTGGAGGCGAACGTCACCGGGGAGGTCGCGGTCACGCCCTGGGGCAAGGTGCCGGTGCCCGCCGGCTCCCCGCAGGGGCCGCGCACGCTGCTCGTCCGCCCCGCCGGTGTCCGTCTCGTCCCCGTCGACGAGGGCCTGCGCTGCACGGTCGCCGCCCGCACCTTCAAGGGCACCCATGTCGCCGTACACCTCCAGCCGGAGGGCGCACCGCGGCTCGAGGCGGCGTGCGCGCTGCGGGACGCGCCGGAGGCCGGGGACACGGTCGGGGTGACCTTCGACGCGGCGGAAACCGCGGTGCTGGACTGAGGGGCCGCGCCCGGGGTGAGGCGCGCGCCCGCGGCGAGGAGTGCGGTCCCATGGGTGGAGGGACCGCACCGGGTGTCAGCGGTTGCCGGAGCCGCGACGGCGCATGCCGAAGAAGACCGCGCCGCCGCCGATGACGACGAGTACGGCGGCGATACCGGCGATGAGGCCGGTGTTGGAGGCGCCGGTCTCGGCGAGGTTGGACTCCTGGGCCGCGGGCGAGGGGGCGTTGCTCGCGGAGGGCACCGTGCTGTCGTCCGACGAGTCCGAGGGGCTCGGGGAGATCGTGTCGGGCGGCGTCGTGGAGGGGGTGCCCGACGGCGTCCCGGACTCCGACTCGGAGGCGCTGGGGGACGGGGACGTGGTGTCGTCACCGGACGTGCAGGCCTCGGCCGGGGTGGTCAGGTTGCCCGCGATGTCCGCGTCGACGAGCACCTTCTTGTTCTTGACGGCCTTGATGTGGATCCGGTACTCCGCGCCCGGCTCCCAGGTCTCGGCGAAGGTGATGGTGGTGCCCTTCTTGGAGCCCTCCACC
Organism: Streptomyces sp. T028; assembly: GCF_048159505.1. NCBI lineage: Bacteria > Bacillati > Actinomycetota > Actinomycetes > Kitasatosporales > Streptomycetaceae > Streptomyces > Streptomyces sp. T028. The sequence continues at coordinate 2,733 of NZ_JBLRVZ010000018.1, read as the reverse complement.
GTCTGTTCGCCGACCTGGCGCAGGTCGGCGCCGTTGTTCTCGAGGAAGACGGTGACGACGGCGGGCACACCCGTGGCGTCCTTGTCGGTGACCGTGATGACGCCCTTCGCGCCGTCACATCCGGCAGCGGCGGAGAAGTCACCTATCTCGCACGCCAGTGCGCTGCCGGCGGCGCTGAGCGCGAGGGCGGCGGAGGCGGCGGTGACACCGAGGAAACGCACCGAACGGGCGGCGGTACGGCGGGAAAGGGACACGTTTGTCCTTAAGGGGTAGCGCAACTGCGGGGGGTGGAGGGGGAGATGGCGCCCCCGGTGATGCCGAGTGCGTCACCATCCCCAGCAGACTCACAGGTCTATAAGCGTCCCATAAGAAGTGTCAATGCGGGGACCGCTCCCAGCGGTTGGCTTTGCCCGCTTATTAAGTAGCGGGACGTTTCAGCGCGTCCGAAGCGTGCTCGATCCGGTCAACGAGGGCGATACGGGGCCCCATCGACCGCAAACCGTCGAACGGGTGGCGGGTGGGCGGGTATCTGCGGATGCACCCGCCCGTGCCAGGCACTGCCGTGATGACGGGGGTTCAGCTTTCGATGGCCGACGGGTCCATCCACACGACCTCCCAGGTGTGGCCGTCGAGGTCGTCGAACGCACGGCCGTACATGAAGCCCATGTCCTGTGTCTGGCCGCTGGGCGTGCCGCCGAGGGCGAGCGCGCGGTCGACCAGCTCGTCCACCTTCTCGCGGCTCTCGGCGCTCAGCGCGACCAGGACCTCGCTGGTCTTCGTGGCGTCCGCGATCTCCTTCTTGGTGAAGGTCGCGTAGAACGGCTTGGTGAGCAGCATCGCGACGATCGTGTCGCTGATGACCACGGAGGCCGCGTTGTCGTCGCTGAACTGGGGGTTGATCGAGTAGCCCAGCTCGGTGAAGAACTTCTTGGAGGCGTCGAGGTCGTTCACGGGCAGGTTGACGAAGATCATCTGCTGGTAGGCGGGGGCGGTCATCGGTCTCTCCCATCGGGTGCGGTGTGTGCGTCTCGTGCTGTTCGGTGGGGTAGACCGGGGGGCCGCGCGGAACTCATCGGCGGGCGCGATCTTTTTCGTACGAGTTTTTCAGCGGGCCAGGGGGAGGGAGGCGAGCTCCGCCACCAGGAGGGTCAGCGGGACGAAGAGGGTCAGGAGCGCGCCGGTGCGCATCGCGGCGGCGGTGCGCAGCGTCTTCGTGGGGGCGCCGAGGCGGAGCAGGGCGGCGGTGGTGTCGGCGCGGGCCTGCCTCGCCTCGACGGCGGCCGTGAGGAGCGTGGCGAGCGTGGAGCAGGCCACGACCGCGGCGCCGAGGGTGGTGAGGGGGCCGGAGGAGGGGTCGGCGGGGTCGTACAGGGCGGCGACCGTGTACGCGCCCGAGGCCACCGCGCAGACCACGCCCAGGGGGCGGCCGATGCGGGACGCCTCCTGCATGAGGCCGCGGCCCGCGAGGAGGCGGAGGGCGCCGGGGCGGGCGGTCTGCAGGAGGCGTCCGCAGAGGTGGGTGAGGCCGGGGCCGGCCAGGGCGAGGCCGATCGCGGTGAGGGTCCAGCCGAGGAGGACCGCGGTGGGGGCGGTGGGGAGGCCGGTGGGGAGGGGGAGGTCGGTGGCGGTGGAGGTGCGGCTGGCGTAGCCCTCGACGGCGAGGCCGGTGGCGAGGAGGGCGGCGCCCCAGGGGAGGGCGGTGGGGTTGGGCAGGTGGTCCGGGGTGTGTTCGGGGCCGTCGGTTTCGGCTGGGGGGTGGGGTGCGCTGCCCGGCACCGGCGGGGTGCCTCCCCCAGAGGGGGGACCCCCAGCGCCCACCCTCCCCCGCTCTCGGCTTCGCTCGAGCGGGGGGACCCCCATCGCCCCAGCGGCACGATTGCCCGCAGGCTGACGGTGTGGCCGGGATGCCAGGAGGGTGTCTCTTGGGCAGAGCGTCAGGGCTACCGCGGCGGAGGCTGTGACGGGGGCCAGGGAGAGGAGGGTGAGGGCTGCCGGGAGGGGGAGGGGGTGGTCCGCCGCCAGGAAGCCGGCCGCCGCTCCGTCGAAGGGCATGCCGGTGAGGTCGCCGCGGAGGTGGAGGAAGAGGAGGAGGGCCAGCATCGAGCCGAGCAGGGTCGACAGGGCCGTGGTCGTGGCCGACACGGCCATCAGACGGGCCGGGCCGAGGCCGATGGCGGCGAGGCCGGGGCGGGGGCGGGTGCCGGGGTCGGTGCGGGCGACCGCGAGGGCGAGGTGGACCGTCGCGGCGAGGGGAACCGTGCACCAGGCCAGGCGGAGCAGGGAGCCCGAAGAGGCCTCGGGGTGGGCCAGGGCGTGGCCGAGGGTGGAGAGGAGCAGGAAGCCGGTCGCCGCCGAGGCCGCCGCCACCAGCAGGCGGCGCAGCTGTACGGCGGGATGCGCGCTGCGCGTCAGACGGAGAGCGAGCACGCGGCCCCCCGCCCTTCCGCCTCACCCCGACCACCCGACGCCGTCCGCCCGCCCGCTTTCACCGGGCTTTCCGACGCACCCGGGTCGTCCTGCGCGGTCACCCCTCGGCCGTCCGACTCCTTCCGGAGCCCTGGTTCACGCGGGGCGCCCGCTTCGCCTCGCGCCACGGGCTCGCCGTGGCAGTCCGGGGTGTTGTGGGCGTTCGGCGTGGGCTGGCGGTCCGGGGTGTTGTGGGCGTTCGGCGTGGGCTGGCTGTCCGGGGTGCTGTGGCCGTTCGGCTTGCGCTGGCCGTTCGGCGTGCTGTGG